>DASSVK010000103.1:0-2994 GCA_035706205.1 Nitrososphaeraceae archaeon
ATTGAGATGTACATTTATTGTAATTAATGAATAACTACTATAACCACAAGCTATTTTTATCCTGTCTGATAGTTTATTTATAATAAAGAAAAAAATGAGTTCCAATAGAGAAAGAGAAAATAACAATAATTATAATAATAGAGTTTGACTACGTTTATATTATTTCATAACTCAAAACATAATTTGCGTTTTTAGTAGCAAAACTCACTTTTTTTGTTCCATGATGAACCTCAATTTCTTCAACAATGTGAGTCCTAATATGTTTGATATTACTTAAATTACGTATTAAATCATCGTCATAGAGAGTTATTATAGCCTTTTCATTGAATTGAATTTCTGCATTTACATTCCAATCATTTCCGTTAGTCATTGACTCTGGTCCAAATTCTTGAAACCTACAGTTCTCAACAGAAAGAATAGTCTCGTATATTTTTGCATTATCAATATCATCATTATCAGTTTTATTACAATGAAGATTTAATAATCGTAAAGTTCTCATAGAATATACTTAGTTTAAAATTATAAAAGATTTTTTATCCTTCTCTTTTTACGTTAACTGCAATGAAAAAACAGTAAGATCTAAAAGCTAAAATTACAACTTTTAAGGCGCCGAAAAATTTAATTTATAAACTTAATCTGAATTAATAAGATTTTATCAATAAGATAGAAAGGATATGACTCAGATAACATCTATCCTATTATCAATATTCAATTATGGTATAATGATATAATTATATAGTATTGGTATTATTTATGAAGTTTGATAATAGTAAAAAATTAATAAATTTGTAAATTGTTACTAATTAAAAATATATTCAATACTAAAAAAGTAAATTTTTTCATCTTAATATTTAATAAATAAATTTAAATATATTGCCAATATTATATTACATATTAGAATAGAGAATATAATTGTTTAATTGTTTCATCTACATATTTTTAAATAAATATTAGAAAATTTGAATCCTCTATACAGTAGTAGAATTTTATTATTACTCTTGATTATATTCTTTACAATTCGTGACATATTAAATAAAATTATTATAATATTTTCCTATATTATATCTTATTATTTTATACTTATGGAGAATATAATTATTAGTGATATTATCTGTTGATATCATTTAGGATAATTCCATCTTTATAAAAGGAAAATTTAGGAAATATAAATAGCATAATTTATTAATTGTTCTTATCAATTAAAATTTATATTTTTTACCTGTTTAGTTAAATTGTCTAAAAATTCCTTTTTCCTTATTTTATATTATTACTTTTTATTTATATTATTTTCTCTTTTTATGTTTTCTATTATCATAACTAAAAACTTAAACTAATCAATTTATAAATTATAAAATTATCAAAGGTTAAAAGTAAAAATTAGATAAATTGTTCTTTAAAATTATATAACTAGCTATTGTTTTATTATTTTAAATTATCCATTAGTGAGTATCTTTTTTTACTAATAATTTATCAAGATTATACATATCTTCAGCTCGAATTAACGTTAAAGTTGACATTAGACTATCTATATTTTTAATCTCTTTTTGTAATTTTCCTCTCAAATCCTCCATTGTTTCAAATATTATTTCTACAATAATATCATATGGTCCACAAAGAATATCTACATTTACTACATTATCCAATTTAGTAAAAATTTTATCTATTTCATATTTATTTTCAGGATTACAAATGATTAGAAGATATACTCGTATCACATGAAATACAAATAATAGTCATATAAAAAAATGAAAGAACCTTGTTAACTCATAGATGTTGCTAATCTCTTAATTTCTAAAATATCAGAAATATGATTAAAATTAAATTTAATTAAATTTTTTGTTTATCATATCTATATAATTTTTCCATTATATTTCTTTAACTTGTTTCAATTCTGATTTTATAATGTTATAACAACTGTACCTTTGATTCTTTCTTATCTCATTATCTTGTGATGACGTAGTATACCATCTTGTTTGATACCTAATTGTTGGATTGCTTGACGTGAAACTATATTAACATCAGTACCAATTTCTACAGCTTCACATCCTAGTTCTCAAATGTATATAGTATTAGCCTTTAAAATTTTGCTTCAGTTTAATATATATTTTCTAAGATTTAGCTATCCAGGTATGTCCTATTCAAATCGATGATTTTCGTAATTAATATTGAGATTATATTTTCCCCTCACGTGTTATTAGTTCAAATTTTTTTGTATATAATTTATAAAATTAAGAGTAAATATAACGAAAATTATCTATTTCAGAAATTTTAATAAAATCTTTAAATTAAAAAAATACTTTCAGATTATAAGACTATTATAGTAAACAATAAAAATTTATTTTAAAAAATATTTTTCTATTGGTTACAAAAATTTAAATATAAGAATCACCTTTTTTGGGCAATGACAAAAAGTTTTGGATGTTCCGATGCAGGTGTAGATTGTAAATGGACAACTACAGCAAATACAGAGGAAGAAATTATGGAAAAGATTAAAGAGCATGCACGTAATGATCACGGATTTACGGAAATACCTCAAGATATTGCTAAAAAAGTAAAGACAGCGATTAAAGATGTCTAGTATTTATACTACCAATTAAATTTTTTTTATTTAATCATTTGTTATTAGTAGCAGACTATTGTTGTAGTATTACATTTTATATCATACTTAATCTCTGACACAAAATTAAAATTACGAGTTGTAGTAAAATCTAAGCAGTCCATTAGCATATATAGATAATGACTTATTGGCAACTCTTTTAACATAACAAATGTAATATCTGATATTGCTTCAGTAGTTTGCGGCGAACCCAAGAATATTATTTTTGGATAATGTAACATTAAATAATGATGAGGATATCCTATGCATGGTTCATGTATTGACAAGTCACTATTTTCAAAGTATACTGAGGCTATAATGAAAAATGATTTTGCTTATTCTGGCATTTTATTAGGACAAAAGTTAGAAAATACTATTTCTTGAATATGAACTTTTTT
>DASSVK010000104.1:0-12170 GCA_035706205.1 Nitrososphaeraceae archaeon
GCGATGGCGATGGCGATGGCGATGGCGATGGCGATGGCGATGGCGATGGCGACGGCTAAAAAAAATTAGAAAACAAAATAATAATATAGAATTTTAAATAATTCTATAAATCAATTTTTTTATTAATTTTTAAAAATAACCAAGATTATCTTATTAATTAATTAGTTAGTTAGTATAATCCAAATAAAAAGAATATAATTACAATTAATTTAATGACAATTAAAGAATGAGTGAAAAATTATGATAAAATTAAGACTCAATATCATTATCATATAATAATGAATAAAAATATAAATGAATTTTTATTAATTGTCTAATATATAGGATATATTAGAGAATTGGAAATTGTGAATGATCCAATCCACGTACATATCTAGTAATAATTTTAATTATTTTTAATTATTGTAAATTTCAGTACTATTTGTCTTTAAATTAGAATATCGCATTTTATCTATCATTACTATATTCTCAACATTTTGAATAATAAAAATATCATAATAATACTTTTGTTAATGCTTAATTTCTTTCAAAACTAATAGTAATAAGATTGTTTAGAACCTATGTAGATTATATCTAACTACAGTATATTATTATACATGATAGAAAAATAATATAACAAAAATATTGCTTCAAAAGAAGGAAAATACGGTCTTTCGGCCAGTCTCGTATTCGGCCTATTCTCTCTATGATAATAGTGTCTCAGAGAGCCGAACTAAATCCCGGTACCATTTATACTGTAGAATGTAAATACATTGGATTAGTTCTATATAAAACAATTATCTTCACTAATCATAGCCTTACTAAATATAATAAATCTATTTTTAGGATCTAATCAAAAATCAACCTATAATATAAAATTATTTTCAATTATACTATTATTATTATTATTTTTTGCATTATTACTTTTTTCCAAAATTAATTCATTAATTTTATCTTTCAGATTTCTCAATAAGATTGGTTTGTAAATTATATATTTTTCTATATTTGGAATTTTTTCTTTTAGTTGTTTCAAATATGGTATATCTGCTGTAGTCAAGCAAATAATTGCTTTATTGTCTCTGTTCTTTAATGCTTGAAACATTCCAATACCATCTATCTGTGGCATTTTTAAATCAAGTAAAACCAAATCATACTTGCCTTTTTTAAAATAGTATAATGCATCTACTGGGTCTGTATAAGAATCAACTTGAAAACCATCATGTTCTAAATATATTTTAAATAGATTATTTGTATCCTTATCATCTTCGATTATCAATATTTTCGCTTTATAAGAAATAGACATAAGATTTATCTTTCTTTACATAAACAATATTATTTATTAATGTTAAAGACAATTGTAATGTCATTTATTATATCATCTAATAATAAGTTGAACTGCTATTTTAAATCAATCATTACTATATTTTTATTTTTTTACTATCATGTTTTTTGTTGAATATTAACAGAAAGTAATTCTTGTACTTCTTTTTTTTATAATCTATCAGAAATACAAGGTTTTCTAAATTTTAGAAAACTATCGTAATATATGATTTTTAATAAGCCAGATTATCTTTTATACAAGCACTAATAATTATGGTTTTTATTTTACAATCAGTATCGTTTTCCTAATTTTTTATAAATTTATTTCAAACATTAAGCATTTTATAATCTATAATAACTAAAGAACAATCATTTTTTTTACATTTATTATAAAATAAAATAAAAGTATTAAGAAATCAATTTAGTTATTATAAAGGTAAATTCTTTTTGTATAAATATAATTCATTACAATATAATAAATGATTACATAAAATAAGATATTAGTTCTGTATAATAATTCAAAACTATCTTATCTGCATTTGCCATGCTATGACAATTGCAAAAATATCATCAATTTCTTCTTGATCTTCAATTGAATACTTCCTACATCTAATTATTCTTTTTCATAATTGTTTCATCATAGTCTGTATTGCATTGGGGACTAATTGGATCCATAAGATGATTGCATATTTATTAGCATTAACTAGTGCTTAATTTTGTTAGGCACTATCTATTAATATATAATAGACTTTATAGGATAATTAAAATAAATATTATTATGAGTTATGGATATGAGATAGATGCTGGAGAAAATCAAGGTATCTCAAACAGACAACTAGCGTTGATATTTGGAATTAGTATACTAGGAATTTTTCTAGTATTTGCTTTATTTATTTTTCCGATACAAAATCTATTCCCTGAAACAATTACTGAACAAGTCACAATAATCAGTAAAAGTGATGGAGAATGTGTTGTTAACAGTAAAGATCATCCTAGAGCAATTTCAAACTGTAATTATGATATAGGTGATAAATTGCAGATTACATATAAATATGGAACTGCTCAAATCGAAACCCATAAGAAAATAAATTAAAATTAGATATTTTTAATTTTGAAAATGATATCTATCTTATAGTATGATTATAAGATATCATTAATATGTTAAACTGACGATGGTTTTATTATGGTATTAGAGGATGAATTTACCAAAATATTGCTAGATAAGATAATACAAAATGTTATTTCATGTCTACCGATAATAGAAAATATCTCTAAGGTACAAAATGAAAAAATCAAAGAACGTGCAGGAGTCAATAATATGCGAGATTTTGTTTTAGGAGCTGTATGGTGTACTGTACTAGAAAAATTTCTAGTCTCTTCATATCTTTATACAGGAAAAACTATAACCTATGAACAGGGTTTAAAAATAAGTGAATATGTATTGGACAAAATGAAGGTATCATTTGATAAAATGAAAAAATAATTGCAGAATACACTAATCATTATCTAATTAATAATGTTAATGCAAAAATGACTAAAGATGAAATCTGGAATTTCTTATAGTTTTTAATTATTTTCAATTGATTTCATCATTTATATACTGATAAATATAGTCTATACCAGAAGAACTACCAGTAACTATTGCAACCTTCTTATTTTTATTCATTTTACCATTGTCTCATAATCATTAAGCTATATGATGTGTTAATATTTTTAATACATTATTACTACATGTGCGATGTTCTTTAGCATCTATACCACATCCATCTCTTTTCTAATTTCTTTGTTCATCTGTTTCTTGAATTCAAAAACTAAAGAATCAGTATTTGTATATAATAGGTAAGAATATCTAGAGTTATTTTTTCAAATAAACATCTAATTTATTTTTGTTTCACTACTTGATTGCAAAGACTCAAATCAACTTCAACAAATATGGTTTCATTTTTCTTTGCAGCATCAATCTATCTCTTTAGTTCCTGGTCCCAATCTATTTTTTTTTCATCCACTATCTGATCAAATGCATCAACAAATCTTGTATAAAATTCACCTACTTTTGTCATTGCTCTAAAATTCTCATCTTCCTATAACCCAATAGCAAATTCATTTCTGTCCTTATTCGTATATATACAAATTAGTGATTTTTTCATTAATATTTAATGTATCTAGGACTAAGTCATTATTATTTTATTTCATAATAAATAAAGCTAGTTTATTGGAGTATGAATTTTTTTTGGTGAAAGGCTATAATACCAACCAATAAAGTAATACACAATAGATCTATACATATTCTAATTAGCATTTTCTATTTGAGTGGATTGATCAGATAGAGTGAGAAATTATAAAGTATATGTAGATCAAATTATATTTTCATATAACAATTTATAGTATCTTTATCATTTAGTATAAATGAATTACAGATTATTCAAAGACAGAACACAGGCAGCAGAAGAACTTGCTGAAGAAATAAAGAGTTATTTAACAAGCATTGGTATCAGCGAAGGTACAGAAGAAAGTAAATCACTTATCGTGTTAGCAATTCCAAGAGGAGGGGTTATTACAGGCGATGTAGTTGCATCAAGATTGAGATGTGATATGGATATAATAGTATCAAGAAAGATTGGTGCTGAATATAATTCAGAGCTTGCGATTGGTGCATTACTACCTGATGGAACTTATTTTATTAATGAACGTATTGCAAATATGCTAAATACATCCAAAGTATATATAGATAAACAAGTAAAAGTCCAAAAAAAGGAAATTGAGCGAAGACTAATAGAATTTAGAGGAGATAAAGAATATGGGAACAAGTTAAATGCAAAGATAGTAGTTTTGGTAGATGATGGTATTGCAACAGGGTCTACAATTATAGCTGCAGCAAGATGGATAAAAGAAAAACATAATTGTAAAAGATTGATTATTGCAGTTCCAATTGCACCTGCTACAAACGATACTATTGATAAACTTGATGAAATTGCAGATAAAGTTATAATTCTATCTATCACTCGAGAATTTTATGCAGTTGGACAATTTTACGAAAACTTTGATCAAGTTGAAGACAAAGAAGTTAAAGAAATTATGAAAAAATATATAAAATCATAATTTAGATAGATTTATTTATATTTCATATCTACATCTTACATAGTCATAAGAATTTTTTACAATGATATTACAACTACAATGAAAAGCATCTAGTTTACAACAGTAATCACTAAATCTTTTTACTATCATATTCAAATACAAACAATAATTTATTACAAGATTTATTTTGTAAAAGGAAAAAAAGAAATCTTTTAAAAGTGAATCATAGAGAATTCCAATAATTGTAAAATTTTTTTTATATATAAAAGATTCTACTACCTTTTATCATTAGTTTTTTAGTATCTTATTTAAAGAAAATTAAAATAATAATAATAATATTGGATAACTATTCACTATATAGGTCAAGGAATTAATGAATAATACTAAGGAATTTATTACTAATTTCAGATCTTTATTAGATAAAAAAAGATTTGAAGAACAGATAATTGATGGACAATCTGGATTTTATGATAAAATAGAACAGGTTTTTGTTCCTGAAAATGTTTTTGCTAATCTTTTTAGCAACATTGGGCCTAGCTATCAATTATCTGATATAGAAATTCAACAAATGGTCCAAATTAGTCGCAAAAGAGTCTCCAATGCAATAAAAGAAATTCACGAGAATAGTAAGGATTCTTATTCACAAATATTTTTATCATATTTATCTCATAAATTTCTTCTAGAAAACAAAAATCAACCAAGACATATGGTTATTCTATATATAGATTTAGTCGGTTCTACAGCACTAACAGCTATACTGAATCCTGAAGAACTTTCTATGATCATTAGAATTTTTTGTCAAGAAATTTCAATATGCATATCAAAATATTTCGGTTATGTGTTAAAATATGCAGGAGATGCAGTAATAGGATATTTTCCAGAAGGATATCAATTATCCAAAGAAGAGGTGTCTGAACACGGAATAAAATGTGCATTTTATATGCAGAAATTATTAAATGAGTCTATCAATGAAATTCTTTTTCAAAATGGATATCCCAAGTTAAAAAGTCGGATTTCTCTTGATGTTGGTGAAAATCAAATAGTAGTTCTTGGATCCGAACCAGATCTATTAGGCCATGTTATAAGCAGGGCAGCTAAACTCATGAGCAAGGTGTCACCAAACAATATCATAATAGGTGATAATCTTTTTAAAAATCTAAATGATAATATGAGAGAAAGCTTTCCTATACACGATAAATTTATGCTATTTGAGACAGGCGAAATGTATTCTATCTACGTTTCAAATAACAGATATTATAAATAAATTTGAAAATTAAAGTTTTATTACTTTTTGAATAATTTCATTCATATGGGATTAATAGACGACATGGATGATGGACTTGAAGATATTCATAAATTTATTACAAATGAAAATAAATCATTATTAATTAGAGGAAAATCTGGTACTGGTAGAACTACTCTAGCTTTAGAAATAGCAAAAAATTACTCTAATAGATTCGAGGTAATATTCATTTCTAGAAATATTTCTATTGATAATATTTATAGTAGATTTCCTTGGACCAAAAGTCTTTTGAAATCAGAAAATATAGTATCTATCAATACCAATCCTGATTTTATTCTATCCGAAGCCTCAGTCATATTAAATAGCATAATGAATACATTATCTAATAGAATTCAAAAAATTGAAGATCCATTTGTACCTTTAAAAGAAAAACCAAGACCATTTATAATATTGGAGATTTGGGATAATATAGCAAAGGAATTAGATAACAATGACATTATAAGAACACAAAAAATATTATTATCATCAATAGATAAAAATAGAGGCTTTATCATTTTTTTGACCGAAGATATGGAAAATACCGATATAGATAATTCAATTGATGGAGTTATTACTCTTGATCAATCTTTTTATAAATCCTACCGTCTTAGAGAGATGCAAATATATAAGCTCAAAGGAACCGGGATCAATAGATCGAAAATAGCATTTACTTTAACTAATGGTAGATTTAGAACATTTTCACCTCTTTCTCATAGAATTAATTTTGTTAAAATAAATAAATTTGTTTTTTTACCTCATAAAGAGAAAACATTTTCTACTGGAAATCAACGATTAGATCATAAATTAAAAGGAGGTTTTAAAAAAGGAAGTATAATCTCATTAGAAATAGAAGAAGAAGTAGATAGATTTGCATTTGTACCTATTTTTGTTCCACTAGTGCTAAATTTTGTTTCACAGGGTTATGGAGCATTAGTGATCTCAGCTTGGGATCAGCACACATCAGCAGTTACACGTTATATTACACCATTTGTTAATAAGAAATTCTTGAATAAATATTTTAGAATAATAGGAATGAATAATAATATTAAAAATATTCTTAAAAAAAATAGTGAACAAAGACCTTCATATATCATCCCTGGACTAGAAGGCGATTTTATGAATAACTTCAAAATGTGGAAAAAAGGATATGAAGAATTAAGAAATAAAACTGAGGGATGTCTTATTACAGTTGATTTTAGCTTTGTAGAATTACAATATCAAAATGAGTTTTTAGATATTCAAAAAGCCATTATTAACTTTTCTAGTCAGATACGTTCCTCAAATGATTTACTTGTTATGGTTTCTAGACCAAACTATAAATCATTAGACGTAATGAAAAGTGTTAGTGATATTCATTTGAAATTATTAGAATTTAATGGAGCTGTAATGTTGGCAGCTATTAAACCTCAATTTTTTTTATATAATGTGCAAACTGACCAAAATGCTGGATATCCAAGGTCACTTTTTCTAGATAGTTCATGATAGAAACATATTTTGCAGAATATCAAAATAAACCTGTGTTAATTTAGAAAAATAGATTTATTTATGAATGCTCTATCGCTAACCTAATAATATTCATTAAATTATTTGAAAGAAACAACAACAACTAAACTATCTAGATAATGAAATAATATACCTTTTATTGATATATTTTTGTTAAAAAAATGTTATTCTCTGTAACTATACAAAATCTATTAACTTCTTTTCTTCAACCAGTCTCCAACAATTGGCCATAACTCTTCATATGCCTTAGAACTTATACATGCACCAACATGACCTGAATTAAATTCTATAATTGATTTATCTGAACTTCCTATAACATCATTTAATGCTTTACTTGAGGCAGGTTCAACCAAATCGTCTTTTGATGCTATGATATTTAAGAATGGATGCTTAATTTTGCTTAGATCTATTGCATTGTTTCCATTTATTATCATTTCATTTTTTATAAATAGATTTTTTTGATAGCAATCCTGTACAAATTGTTTATATATTTGGCCTATTACAGGAGGACTATCGTGCAACCATGTTTCTGTAGCAACAAATTCTATTATGGATTCAATATCCCTCAATTGTCCTTCAATAAAGAAGTGAGGATATTTATGAAGATAATCTATAGGACTTCGTAACAAAAACGCACTATTAATAAGGGAACCAGGTACATTGCCAAAAGCATCAACAAGTGAGTCTGTATTTATGCTTCTTGTCCATAGGCTTAAAAGATTATTATCAATGCTAAAATCACCAGGCGTTGCAAAAGCTATTACATTTTTTATCTTTTCTGGATGTAGGGCTGCAAGCATAAGCGCTAAATCTCCTCCCCAACAGTAACCAAAAAGCGATACTTTATCTGAACCAGTATGCTCTCTTATATAATCCACAGTTTTAGCAAGATAGTTATTTACATAATGACCAATAGTCAATTCCTTATCATAGGCACTTGGAGTACCCCAATCTGTTGCAAATACATTGAAGCCTTGTCTTTGAAAATTTTGTACGATACTTGAATTAGGTAACAGATCAAGTATATAATGTCTATTTATAAATGCATAAATTATTAGCAAGGGAGTGGTTATAGAAGTTTCAGAAGATTTCTCTCCTCCATTAGCTTTTTCTGTTTTTTTTGTTATTTTTGATCTTTGTTTTATATTGTTATTTTCTGAACTATAACTTTCTTCTTCTTGTTGAGGCATATCATAATGCATCAATGAATATTTATTACCAAGATTAACCTTATGAGAAGAGGTTCTCCCCAGTATATCTCTTAGCGGTTCAATAAACACATTGTTCCAAAAAGAGTTTAAATTGGATATATTCTGATAAAGATATCCTGTACCTGTAATATTTACTAAATTGCAGAAGGATTCAACAAATTCTGAAAGAGAATCTATAAAAGTATTTTCTCTAAAGTTTGTATCAAATTTATTACGTATTTTAGAAAAAATGATTTCTTCAATCTTTCTATATAATTCTTGTTGTTGCTGATCGTAATTAAAAAATTCCTCACGCTTAATTTCATTTCTTATCTCTCTAATCTCTTCTCTTGCATCAGTAAATGGTACAGAAACAGCATCAATAAATGCACTATTCAATCTAGAATAAAATTCAATTGAAGATGCATAAGCATCAATATATGCATCTACGAAATTATATGTTAGATTCTTATAATTATGATTTTTTTTAATATTATTCTTGATGTCAGTATATGCATTCATATTCTTTTTATTAAAATATAGAGAGTTAAAAATTCTTGTATTGTATTTAGTATTCAATTTATCAAAACAATTGATTCTCTAAAAATGTAAATATGCTTTTTAAAAATATTATATTTTCTGGTATTATTTCATTTAAGTGCCTATTTTTTATAAGATCAGCATAGATTACCTCATAACTTATAGATAACAACTATAATATAAAAAATTAAATGGACAAAAAAATATTATCAAAAGAAAAAGAAAATAATAATAAATTATTATTTGGATTAACGATCCCACAAGGATGGAGAGGAGGGGATCTACCATTAGAAGAGGAAAATGATCCTATCAAACAATATGAATTCTCGAAATCTATTGCAATAACAGCTGATAATCTTGGATTTAACATGTTGTATACTTACGATCATTTTATTCCTCACTATAAAGATGATATTGAAAAGAACATTTTTGAGTGTTTTACATTATTATCTGCTATTGCGACAATAACAACAAAAATAAAGATAGGACAAATAGTACTATGCAATTCATATCGTAATCCTGCACTTTTGTCAAAGATGATCTCAACTCTAGATGTAATAAGTAAAGGAAGGACAGAATTAGGGATTGGTGCTGGCTGGTATGAAGATGAGTATATTGCATACGGATATAATTTTCCATCAAATACAACAAGAATTAAACAATTAGACGAAGCTTTATGTATAATTAAATCAATGTGGACAGAAAAAAGAACTTATTTTGATGGCAGATACTACAAAATAAAGAACGCTATATGTAACCCTAAACCAATTCAAAAACCTCGTCCAATAATAATGGTAGGTGGTAAAGGAGAGAAATATTTGCTCAAGGTTGTAGCAAAACATGCTGATAGATATAACCTTTTCTTTGGTTCTCCAGATGAAATGAAAAGAAAAATATCTATTTTAAAACAATATTGCAATTCCATTGGAAGAGATCATAATGAAATACAATATTCAGTAGTTTTACCATGCATAATTGAAGAATCAGAAGAAGAAGTTGATCAAATTCTTACAAAATATAAAAAAAATGATCAAACAAAAGAGCAACTAATTCAATATCTTGTTGATGGTATTACTATAGGAACTCCTGAAAAGATAATTAAAGGATTAGATGAATATATTGACATTGGTGTAAATCATTTTATTATACATTTTAAAGAATTAAATGATATTACATTAAAATTATTTTACTCTAAGGTAATTAGTAAAATATAAAATTTATATTTACAGCAGTTTATTCCTAATAGTTCTGAAAAAATAGTTAACAAGTATAAATGAATTAATATAACTATATCATGATAGATCATATCAATGATTTTCAAAGAAATTTCAATAATTGAAATTTGTATTTGTGTAAAGATCTTTTATAAGATAGTTGAATGAAAATTTTTTTTAATATTGTTAACTATATGGTTACAAATGTTATTTAACTTTCTATTTTGGATAAGTTATCATTTTGGTCTTTATTATTAGACATATTTTTTTCCACTAACTCTAAGCCATCAATCTATGTTAAATGCTGGTTTTCAAATCTTTTAATAAATTTGATTCACAAATCATAGAAAAATATAAAAGTATTTCAGAGACTATGAATCTAATAAATATATTTTTACTTATTATACAAGAATTTTTTTGTATATTTATATTTAAAAGTGAAAATGGAAACAATAAATAAATATTATTAAAATTGTTGTAGTCAATAAGAAAATATAACAAGTTACCAATTATTTATAGTAGTAGATATTTTCTTTACAAGATCTACAAATTTATTTCTATTAGGACTAGAATTGGTAAATACAATTTCAGTAAATCCAATCTCTATATATCTTTGTAGTTTCTTGATTCCTTCTTCTTCATTGGTTATCACAAATAACTTTTTTTCTAAAGAATCATCATCAATCACCTGACCATTCTCTTCAATCTTTCTTGGATCATGCACATCTACATCAAAAAATGCTTTAATCATAGCACCTCTCCAAAATCTTATTGATTCTATTGCTTTTTGTTTATCTTCATCATAAGAAGCAGGAATAAATAATATTTTTTCTAATTGATCATAATCCTTTCCTGCTTTATAAGTTCCCTTTCTTACCGCAGGTAAAAGCTTATCTTTTAGTTTGTTTATATCGAGTTCATTAGTTACAAAACCATTTCCTTCCTCACCTGCTAATTGTGCAGATTGTTCTCCTAAACCAGCTATATATATCGGAATTGAATATGTAGGTTTAGTATATAATTTAGAATCTTTGACTGAATAAAATTCCCCATTGAAATTAACCCAATCATCTGTCCATAATTTCTTTATCAATTTTATGGATTCTATTAAACGTTTGAATTTCTCTATATTTGAAGGCCACATATTTCCAGAAGGTACTTCATTTAGAGCTTCTCCTCTTCCTACTCCCAAAAACACTCTATGTGGAAACATATAAGCTAAGGTTGCAAATACTTGTGCTACTATTGCAGGATGATATCTTAGTATAGGAGCTGTTACTCCTGTACCAATGACCAATTTTGTAGTCTTTGCTAAAGCAGCACCCATCCATGGCCATGCTGCTCCTCCTGAAGCTCCAGTATTCCACCAAGGCATATAATGGTCACTAGTCCAGCAACGTTCTATCTCCTTTTTATCTAAATATATTGCATCATTTAATAATTCAGTAGGATTAATCTGTTCATGTGCTGCTTGAATACTTAATCTTGTTCCTACCATTGATCTTGACAATAAGTATTCAATAATATATTTTATTAAAGTTAACAAGTTTTCATTTTAATTATTAATATTTTAAATTCTTTTACAAGGTAAAAGTATTATAAATATATATTTTTGTAAATTACTTTTTACTTAATAACAAAATTATGAGAGTATTCATGGCCAAATCTATTTAAATTAATACAGCCGAATTTACAGCGTATCATATTATAATGTATCCTAATAATAGCTATATAAATATAATTTAAATTAAACAGAATATATGTTTAAAAGCAATATTATTAGTATTATTTACACATTACCAATTAGAGTATATTAAAATATATTATATTAAATATTCAAAAGCCATTTTTTTCATAAGATAATGGTTTAAAGTTAAGATTTAGATCATTAGCATATTGATAGGCTCTTCTTATTTCTTCTTTGGTAGGAGATCTTGCAATTTCCTTATAACGATCTTTATATTTTGGTGACAATGGATTACATAGATTGTCTGGATGATACTGATCCATAATGTTGATCTGAACTTCTGGAATATTCTTGGCAATCCATTCTAGAATAGGCTT
>DASSVK010000105.1:0-4839 GCA_035706205.1 Nitrososphaeraceae archaeon
TTTTAGAATCAATATCACAACGGAAACCACTGGCCCCATTACAAACCTGTGTCTTTATTTAGACCCATTGTTATATAGCATGACAAGAAATGCAGGTTAACGATTTTCTGATAGATACTATAGCAGATCTAGGACACAATAAAGGAGAATTGAGTATTATAAAAATTTCAATCGATTATGTTAAATGTTGTAACATTTATATAATTACATTATTATAAAAATTTCGCAATCGATATTTGAATAGAATTTTATTCATATTGTCATTATTAACAATACTGTTATCATCAGCTTATTTTCTAATATTTCAGAATATTTATGGTAATGGTATAAGAAATAATTTTGGTATTGATTATCTACCATCACTCAATTTAGACGATACATCATTAAGTTTAAACGTTGAATTTCAACCATCCATGATTAAATCAAATATTTATGAAAAAAGGTCACTAATGTTTAAGTTAATAGATGTAGATAAAAATATAACATATATTCCAAATTTTTATAAAATTACTATTTTAAAAAATGAATTTGGAAATTCATACATCTACTTCCTCCTATTAACTAAATGGGAATTAGAATTATAATTAAAAATGAATCATAATAGAAATATTTATGATAAAAGTATTTCAAAAAGATAAAAAGTTTATTTTAATTTGAATTGTGGGCACTTGAATTTTTTTTATCTTTTTGGTTCCATTTATAATTTAAATATCTAATAAAAGTAATCATTAATATAATTATATTAAAAATTATTCTAATAAACTTTTATATTTATTATAATTTAGTTTCATTTTCACTCTTGAGAATGAATATAATAGATAAAATTGTGTTTTTTATTTGCTTCGGTATTATAAAAGTTAATGGTAATGTTATCACCTTTTTTTGCTACCATTGTCTTTAAAGAAAATGAATCATGTGGAATCTTGAAAAATTCTTCTTCTAAATCTTCAATTTCTTCTGGAAAAAGATAAAATGATCTATTCTCTATACCGATAATAAGAATAGGTTTTTTATTAGATGACAAAAAAATTAATGATTTATGTTAAAAGCAATCTTTTTCATAACCTTAATTTTTGTTGTTAGTTTATTAGCAATGGAATCTATTTATGCTGAAACCTATAATAGTATTAATAATAATTCTAACAATTTTAAAACTGCTAATGATAACTCATCATCATTATCATCATATAGATTTGAACCATTTCTATCAGTAAATGGAACAGATTACAAAGATATATCTCCTAAAGATTCACTTTCTCTAGAGAATTTTGCTATTGCAGCATGGATTAAAACTAACCAGACAAACCTAACAGAGCCTGCTCATATTGTCAATAAAGGCGGTTTCAATAATGAGGATAAAGGTAAAAATATGAATTATGGTATTTGGCTTTCAAAAAATGGAAATGTACAAGGAGGATTTGAAAATGAAGATGGAGAAGTATTTGAAGTAACTTCTACTACAAGATATAATGATGGAAAATGGCATTATATTTTGTTATCTTATGATGGTATTTTATTAAGGCTTTATGTAGATGGAAAACAAGTATCTGCTAAATATATTGGTGGAGTAATTCCCGATAAAAATGGAGATCAGCCATTAAGAATTGGAGCAAACTCATTGGATGAAGATAAATTTTTTAGTGGAAAAGTAGATGAAGTTAGATTATGGAATAGAGGATTAACAAATTCAGAAATAGCAGAAATTTACTCTAATGGCACTTTTAATACAATAGGACAGGTTTATTACCAAGATTTTAAGAATATTTTTAATATTGCAGTTGCAGCAGATTGGGGTTGTGATGAGAATGCTACAAAAACGGCAAAAAATATACAAGAAAAGAATCCTGAACTTGTCATTGCAGCAGGAGATTTAAGTTATGATGAATCTGCAGATTGTTGGTTTGAAATAATAGAACCATTCAAATCAAAAACTAAGATAGCCATGGGAGACCATGAATATAGTGATACTAGTGGTGGTGCAATAGGTATAATTGATCAATATCTTAAACCTTTGAATTTAACAAAAACATATTATTCTTTTGATATGAATAATATACACGTTACTGTCATAGATCCCTTTATTGATTATAAGCCTGGTTCATCTCAATATCAATTCATTGAAAATGATTTAAGAAATGCTTCTAACAATCAAAAGATAGATTGGAAATTTGTTGTAGAATCTACACCCATTTATACTTCACCTTCTGATCATCCTGCTAACTCTACTATCAGAGATACATATCATCCTCTTTTTGACAAATATGGAATTGATATTGTTTTTACAAGTGACAATCACAATTATCAGCGTACATTTCCACTAAAATATAATAGCGAGGGGGGGAATAGTTCTAATCCCATCATAGCAGATAAAAATCTAAATAACTATAGCAGTAGTAATAATAGTAATGATAATTATTCTGGTCAAATTTATATGATAACTGGAATAGGAGGAAGATCCCTCTATCCCATTTATGATCAATCACCTTTTGTTGCTAAACAAAATGATGATCAATATGGTTTTGTCAACCTTGATTTTACTACTAACAATACATTGACTGCAACAGTCTATGCAAATGAAAAAGATAGTAATAACATGACAGGAAGCAGTAATAATACTAACAACAATTTAATAGATCAATTTAGAATTTCAAAGACTAATTAATTATGTAGTTAGTATCACTTTTATATATAAATTGGATATGTCATCTTCCAAATAGAATAAATTTTAAGAAAATTGTTATAAAGATTTCTAAAATACGAATATTTATTCATAATACATATTTAGATGACTAGATTAGTCTTATTCTTTTTTCTTATGAAATAAAAATACTTCATTACTAATTATTATTGTTGATATTGGATTATTGCAAACAGCAAATTTCTTTCATATTCTCTCTATGACCTTAACAATAGGTATCACCAAAGCAACACATTCCACATTTTCTTTTTCTTGAATCTCCTTCCTTTAATGGATCAAATTTGAATGAACAGTTTCTACATTTTATTAATTTTCTATTCATAGTGATATAACTATATTACTATATCACTATTACCTTGTTTTATCTTATGACATATAATATTATACTAATATAGTGAAATAGTATCTATTTTTATTCACCTTTTACAGTAATAATAAATAGTGAAATAGTGGAAGTTTTTGGTATGGCAAAGCGTGGACCCACCAGTATTAACATAGATCAAGAATTATGGAAGGAAGTAAAGAAAACAGCGATAGATTTAGATATTACCGCTACTGATTTTCTTGAACAAGCCCTTAGAGAAAAATTAGCCAAACGTAAAAGATAGGTAATACTATTTTTCAATATCTTTATTAAATTCTAATCAAACATTTTCTTATTGAATATCTACATATTCTTTAGTCTAATTTTAGTTTTAGGAGGAGGAATATTCTCTCTGAATAATAATAATATTTATTCACAAGAACCACAAAACTTTGAAGAATATAATAGTGATCTATTGGATGTTACACTTCAATATCCACTAGAATGGAAAAATGTCATTACTGAAGAAGAGTTAACTCTTGGAGAAGAAGGTAATAGAATCTCTTTTGATTTACCTTTCACTAAAGAGGGTGTATTTGTTATTCTAGAAAAAGAAACTGAGTTTGATAAATTAAATGAGGTAGAACTGGAGAACTTGAGACAAACAATAGATATAGCCAGCAGTGGAGTTGGTGAGTATGATATAATTGAGGTAGTTCCAACAACATTAGATAACCATAATGCTACTAAACTAAGATTTGATAATCAATATTCTGTAGAAAAAAATAGTATTTTGCAAATTGTATCTTTGGTTGATGGTAAAGAATATCTTATTACTTATAGAACGGATTCTGGTTCTTTTAATAAGTATTTACCAACAATAGAAAATATGATTAAATCAATAAAGATTACAGAGGATTAATTAATATTGTGAATTATTGATGTGATCAATTGAACTATTCTTCCATTGTAAGATCCGATTCTAAATTAATATGATTAAAGAAAATTCTTAATCTTCTCAAATAGTAATCTCTTGTAACTTGTGATCTAATTGCATATACAAATAAAGAATATGCATTAGTTTCTTGTAAATTTTGTTTTATTGTTTTCATTTATTTTTTGATTCACCTTATTTTTTATTTTCGAGTGAATCCAATTTGAGAACTAATAACACAATGGGGCCAATGGGATGTGAAACAAATTTGACCCAAATTTTGTCACTTCTATTAGTTGAAGGATCTGTGAAATAATTATTACAAGATATAAAAAAATAGATTTAGACATATTTGTTGTTTGATAGTTAGAGAAGGATTATTCTATCTAGCACCATTATTTGGATAATGATTATTTGGATAATGTCTTTTGAATAACAATATTTTGATTCTAATAAAGGTATGTTTTACAAATTAAAAATTTATTCGTCTTTTGAGGTATCCATTACTATTATACCTAGATCAGCAATCTTTGTTATATACAACTTATGATCACTAGGATTATAAAGAATATGCTTAGGATTGTCTCCTATAAACACCTTTTCAACTATGTCTCCATTAATTGGATTGATTAATGTTACATAGGCGAAAACAGAAAATTTAGCAGTGTACAAATGGTTAATAATGTACAAGAGTATATTGTCTGGGTTATAAACAATATCCGACGGATTCTTTCCAACTCCTGTTATATTCTTGATAACTTCATTGGAGGAGGAGTTTATAACGGAGATGGTGCTTTCATCAAAATTGGTCACATAAACTAGTTTATTATCAGGGTTGTAGACTATAGCATTTGGATTCTTTCCAACTCCTGTTATATTCTTGATAACTTCATTGGAGGAGGA
>DASSVK010000106.1:0-8228 GCA_035706205.1 Nitrososphaeraceae archaeon
GAGAAGTTGGTATTGTTTATTGTGATGGAATAAATCTTAATGCAGCATTGATGGAAAATAATTTGGCAAGGATATATACAGAATATTGTGATATTTCTGAATTTAAAAATGAAAAATGGAGCAAACCATATTGTTAGCCTACTCTTTTACCTTCTGGACTTCATAATATACAACCAGAAATATCAAATTATTATTAGCAATAATATGAGATTATGAACCATGAACCTTGCTATTATATTTAGTTACTATATCAGATAATATATGATATTACTTTTGAATATCAGAAATAGGATCGAATAATAACTCAACGGAATTAGACATCTTGACTAAGTATAAAACCACACATATTACAAACTATTGCCTTCCCGTCCTCCCCTTCTTTCTCAATCCAATCCTTAGTACCACAAATAGAGCATTTCTTATCGTGTTCTTTATTTTGTCTCATTTCTTTATCTTTTTTACATTATCTTTACTATATATTTAATAACATATTAGAAATATTGAAGAACTCATTTCTTATTGTTATAATATAATTCTCTCCATCCTTCTTTCTGAATCATTTTTTGAAATTCTTGTATTGTTGATACTTCTTCGCCTTCCACTCCGTTGTCTCCTTGCTCCCCCCTAGACCACCTGACATAATCACCCTCAAAAACTGCTAGGATGGTATAATCACCATGCTTGTCTTCATATATTTTTACTATATCTTCTCCTCTTGGTCCAGTATTATTATTATTAAAACTCATCATATTATTTCTCAATTCTACTATTATTTTTTTATTATTATTATCAATTAGCCAGCAATCATTACAAATCAAATCATTGTTCTTGTTGTAGGTATATTCATTCTCGCTACTATGACGTTTTCCACATTTTGAACAAATGCTAATAATATGAAACTCATTTCTTGTTATTGTTATTTTGTCCAACCGAGTCTTATTACCTACAAATGATTATCAAAAGAAGATCTGGAGAAATAGATGAGAAACAACAATATCAATAAACCATAATTAATACTGTTGGTAACTTCAATCTCTAAAAGGAAGCTTCTATTCAATTGACCCATAAAAGAAGGGTATGGCTTCTACTTCTTTTACCTTGTCATTTTCTCTTAAAGACTTTGATTCCTTTAATTGGAACCCCTGAGATTAACTACAAGGTTAAAATCCCTCTCCCGGCGCTTCGGATATGGATTCTAAGGCAAACAATATTTATGTGAAATACAAAGTCATTTCGGAGATGACCAGTATCTATAAGGAGTATATTTGCCAAATACAAAACAATTTTTGAGTCTCATATCAGTAATAGAGAAGATGTAAATGTACACTAAAAGACGATGTAGTTGGATAGGAAGTAATTCTCTCATTATAAATAGAAGAGCTCCTTTCGTGTTACATTTTCATCTATCTACATTTAATTACAATTTTTTGACCAATTTTTAATTTAAAAGCCTTAATACTTCATTAGGTATCGTAACAATAACTGGAGGATTCCAGTTTTTATATATTTATTTCCATAGATTACTAAAGAAGACATATAGAGAAGAATAAACTTAGTTAATCTATTGCTTTTCTTTTCAATTTTATTATTTTTTTATTTGTCATAATTTTAAATTATCCAGAGGATTTTTACGTCCTGCTTCTGTAATCCTATATTCACGAAATTAGTTATTTTTGTTATTTCAAACAAATTTTATTGCTACAACTTTTTATATGAACAAATAATTATTTACTATTTAAAATATGAATTATAAGAACATAGGAAATCAAATTCTGAATCTAGATCCGGGTGTACGTTTCGTAACAATAATTGATATTAACGATGATTCACTTCTTTTTTCTGAACATGGACCAGGAATAACAAATCTACTTACAAAAGAAGAAAGTGATCAATCTCTTCAATTTACTCTTAGTGCCTGGAAAATACGTAATACTTTAAAAAAACAGATTGGAAAAGGAAAATTTGTACTTGCAGAATATGAAAAAATAAAGCGAATTAGTATGCCCTTAGATGATAATCACTTGCTTTATATAACTACTGAAGTTAGCTGTGATGCTATTAATCTGATTGAAAAGATTAAGAAGTTACAATTGTGAATTGGGAAAAATATCAAATTAAAAAGATAGTTTTACAATGAATAGATATCAATCTAGTTGTCCACCAATACAGGCACAAAAACTAAATTCATCTATTCTCGTATTACAAAAATTACAAATAACCAATTATAGTATAATCTACTTCACTAGAATATTTTTAAAATGATTATCTAATTCCTCGGGAGCATTTTCAATAGGGATATTATAAGTATTTTCTGCAGTGGACATAACAATTGAAAATCTATAACCAGGTCCATTTGCGGTAACCAGATAAATTATCAAAGTAATATCAACCAGTTAGGAGTAAGTTTAAATGATGAAACTACCTATGTGTTTTCTGGGATCTGATGATGTTGGAACTCTACTAAAAACAAATGCAAGTCCCGATTTATCATATATTATATGTATCGAATACGAAGATGAACAGGGAAATGATTGCAGTACATTGGCCTTAGCAGCAGGAGAAGACAAAACATGCACAATTAAAAACCATATTAGATTTGTCCAACCTATCTCATTGAGACAATAGTGAATACAATTCCACAATTCTCATTTTTGAGACTATTATTAAAAAATATTATCCTTTTTTTAGAATAACTAATTAATTAATCTATTACTCTAGTAACTCATTTAAGTATACTACTTTACAAATTATGTTAATCAAATATTAAATAGTATGAAAACACAATATTTTTACTCACTACATATAATTATTTTCACTGTCCTGCATTGAGAACCAGTAAAGAAATATTCACAAAGACAAAGGCCAAAAGACAGACACACAAAAAACGTTCTCCCCATAGTATTCTATTACTACATTACTTGACTCATTAGTTAGATAGATAGAAGGCTATGGCTATTATCTTATTAAATTTTTATATATTTTAATAACGTTAAATTATCAGTAATCTTTACAGTAGCATTATTATACCATAGTCTCCTACAATAAAAACCTTAAAACTATTGGAGTCATGGATAGAAGACTATGACTTTAAATTATCTTTAAGTATCAAAAATTATTATCACGATATTTAAAATTTGATGACTCTACCATTAGACTCCAAAAATAGATTTAATAAAAGTAACAAAAGATTACTTTCGCCAAATTGGAGTCAATTTGCTGAAGGATGGGCTGGAGTAGGAATCATGTTAGAAATCTGGGCAGTATGTTAGGAATCTGGGCAGTAACTTTAGGAATTATTGCAAGTAGAATACTACGAATATGAAAATAAAATAAGGTACAAAATCACTTCTTTATTTTTTTGAATTTTAATAATTAATAATTTGTTATTTATTTTATTTTTTATTTTATGAGATGAATTAATTAACCTTTTTTATACTCTAAAGGTATATTATATTAAACTAATGCTGAAAGTGATAAATAATCTATTGATTTTTATATTACACTTTAAGCAAGAAGTAGAATAGGTTTCAATAGATTGTCAAAGTTTGAACAAAAAATAAAGATAAGATTATTAAAAGATAATTGATTGGTTCAGACTATGACAATTAATTCATCTTCAATTATTAAATACTATATTTAACAATACAAAAATACTACAGTCAACTATAGGCAAATCCACACTGTCATAGCCTTCTACTACTAAATTGAAAATTACAGAATTGATTCATTAGATAGTGGGCTATGGCTTTTATTAATTATTGTATAATAAAGGCTTATAGAGTTTGTCATCATATGAAATAGATTTTGATATATTTTCATTCACAACATCATTAATTTAGATATCGATACACGTTTTTTAAGAATATTAAATTTATAATTACATTTCAAGTTAACAAACTCACTGAGTATGATTACATTTAGTTTTGAATTTATTTCTAAGAGTTTGGTACTAAGAAATAGTCCATTCATATCAGGCATTTTGTCTTCGGTTATTATTAGCGAATATTTATTTGGATTTTCCTTAATATATTCATATGCTGCAATTGGCTCAGTGCAACTAGAAACATCATAACCACTCATTTTTAATACCTCGCCAAATATATTTAATAAATCTGGATCATCATTGATTATGGTTATAGATTTAGTAAACATAATAGAGTATAGATTAAACGTAAAAAATCTATTTAAGCATGATTGTATGTTTTCTTCTCTTTTTTTCTGAGAATTTGCTTATATAATAATACTATTCTTAAAGCAGTTAACGAATAATAACAACAAAAACAAAAGAGGAGATTCGTCGAGGCTCATGTATGTAGCACATGTTCTCTAGTCTGGTTTTTCAGTCCAAAGAACTCCAGACAGAACCTTATAAATATATACATTACTCTATCTTTCAAGATATTTGTTATTTTTATTATTTTATATTAAATATCAATAGAAAATTATAATAAGTTTCTGAATTTTTATTTAATAAAATTATAGATATCTTTTATGTCTATTCAAGAAGAGGAAAAGAAAATCATTGATATAAAGAATGTCGGCCAGTATGATTCTGTTTTGGATGTAGCATATATACCACAATTACTACTGCCAGTATCCTCGAAGGATTGAAGCAGTGAAAAGGTTACAGATTTTATAATTCTTATATTTTCTTCAACTACTTTCTCATTGGTAAATTAAAGGTCAATAATATTGAATATCATAAATTGTGGGGCGAACAGTTTGAAAATTAATTATTTTTTGATAAGGAATTTCTCTCTTTCTTGATTAATTAAAGGAATAATTTTTTCCATTATTAATTTATCAAAATTATATTGATCAAAATCCATAGTAAAAATTAGATAATAATTTTCATTGATTGGAATCAAACATCTACTCATTCTTGTATACCTTCTAAACAAATAAGTTAATTTACCCATTTTTGATTCGAGTTTGAATCGCGTTTTATGTCTAGTTATTGTTCTAATTGCCCATTCATGATTTTCTTCTATAGTTAGGAATGGTTTTAGCCCTTCTCTATCTCGTTCATTTAATATAATGCCATTTTGATCAGTTATTCCTACCCATCTTATAGACCTGTCAGAATTCAAAATATTTTTGGTAAAGGTAAAAAGGAATTTCGTATTATCGATATCTTCTTTTGCCGACATTTTTATATCAAGTAAAGTGATTTTTGATTGTAATAAAAAAGTTATCAAGGTTAATGAATAAATTTCTTTGTAAAAATCATTTGATTGTTTCTCACAAAATTCTCAAATATCCATTTCACTTCTCCCTTTTACCTTCTGGAACTTCGTAAAATGAGAAAATTTGCTATATAATATATTATTCATTAAATTAATGAGAAATAATGAATAGATTCAAAATAGAATTAGGAAGATTACTATTCATAATAACAATCACTATAATTACGATTCCTATTTTAGTAGATGAGGAGAGTATTATTATGGCTCAAGACCAAGAACAAGGAGTTACACCCATTGATCCCGAAAATGTTACTAATCAAACATTACAGGGATATCCAACTGAAGATAAAAATATGTCAACTGGTATAGAAATAAATAAATAAATAAATTTAATATGTTTGAAAAACAATTGATAATATTTCTTAAAGCAAAATAAGTTATTATTGTTTATTGTTAGTATGGAGTTGTTCGAAACCAATAATGTCCATTAATACACCAAAAACTCACATTTACCAATAATATAGCAGATGTTTGTTTTTCCTTCTACATTAGTCCTTTTACTACAATATGGATATTCAATTAAACCTTTAAATTTGTCATTTCTTCTTATTTTTTCCCTCGATTTTGTTCTTCTTTGAATTAATGATTTAGAATTCGAGATAGATTAGTTTTCCGTCTTCATCCAGAACATCCGCTTCCTTGAGCTCCTCAATCCAATTCTGAACAAGTTCCTCTGTTATTGAACCGTCATAAAGCATTTTTGAATCTATAACTTCTGAATAAGATTGTTGGGAATGAGAATACTCAAAAAGTTGTGTTCCTTTCTCTTTTCTAAATGCAAAACTTTCCCTTCCATCCATCCACAGTTGATATAGAATTTTTTATTTCCTGAATTAGAATTAGAGGAAGAGCTCATTTATTATTATTTTTCTCCTTCTTTATATCCACTGGCTTCTTTCTCCCTTACTTTAAGAATTTCAGAAATCATATAATTCATAGAACATGCTTGTAATATTTCGAGATCTGTTTTGTCCTTATAATGTTGATGTCTCTTTCTAAACTGTTTTATTATCCTCGCCACAAGATCCCATCTTAGCTCAGTTATCATTTATTCATAGTCATAATTAGTCATTTTTGATTATTATACCTCCTTTTTCATTCAAGAATAATATATTGTATTAGCATTTGGTATAGGAACTTTGAATGGTCTTCCTATTGCCTCTCTAATAATCACATTAATAGAATATATGGCACAAAAACATATACAAAAACAACAACGACAGCAACAATAACAAACATAGAATTGGGTCGAAGATGTAAACCAAACAAATTTACATTAACCATCATAAATATTCCTATAGAAATCGATACAATATCAAAATCAAAGAGCAGAAGAGAGACACAAGACAATTTTATCCAAAAGAATATTAGAATATTGGAAGGATTTTCAAGAATATAAATTGGATATGGACCAGATTCTAAGTTAAAAGATAGGAAAATATCAAACTTGAAAAAAGTATTAGATAAGAAGAATTTTGACTACTAATCTTCAAGATTGTAAGTTTTAATTTATTTTAATTAATATATTAGGCTAGTGATATTATAAGCAAGTATTCAATGCAGATAATGAGAATTTCAAGCGATATTAAATAAAAGTTATTATTAAATATAAATACAAACTTTAATCTCCTCTAATCGATCGAAAAACAATTTGACATGGCATAACATGAACCAAACAAAAAAGAAAGTCTTTTCCACCTTCATTTCAAGTTCTCCTTTTTTACCATCAGTTCAGGCTATGGCAATAATAATACAATTAGCATTGTTCTTCAAGTATTATATAAAATAACTAATAGTATATTGAACTCCTCACTAGGCAAGTTATTGTCCAAAGGCAATAAAAAAAGGCAAATTTGTTATACTGTCATAGTCTCCTCTTTTGTTTGGGATTATCATTAGAGGGCTATGGCTTTCTTATTCTACCAATAATTTATCTCTAATTTTTATTTAATATGCTTAACAGTTTTGTACTTTCGTTTCATCAAGTTCTAATGAAGTCCAAAGAAAAACTTAAACGATTCAAACATACTGTCATAGCTATTCTCTATTGTTATAAATGATTTGTTAGAGAGATGGTCATGACAATTAAATGATCTTAAAGTGTTTTATACTTTAAAGAATATACCTACGTACACATTCAGGAGGGATGAAAATCTCAAATATCTGTGTATAGATGTTAATGATGAGCAAAATCATTTTTTAACATCTAATTTTATAAATTATTAAACAACATAAAATAGCAAAATAAAAAAATATCAGATTCATATGAATCCAATATATTAAGTTAAAAATAGAGATTTATTAAAAAATAAAAAATTAATTATTTATTTAATTTTTTTTAGATTTTGCGCACACATTGAAATACACATTTTTGAATTTGGAGGACAAGGAGATTTACATTGAGTTTCTATTGCTTGGTGAGTATACATATATTATCATTCTCATTATATTTAATAATAAAGTTCTCTTTTTGTCTAAAAGTATTATCTAATTCAAGAAGTATAGCGCTTAATAGTGTATATACTCACGTGGTTATCCTGATATATGAAGATGGAATTAAGATAAATATTATTAAGATAAATATTAGTTTTTTCATAATACTTCACTAATTTATTAATATGCTTTATAAAAGAATTTTACTATATGATAGACATATATTATATAAAATAAATTTCTGAAAAAAATAAAGAATTTTTCTATAAGCATTCAATAATTTAATAATCTCTTATACTAGATATTTTGCTATAGAAGAAAATAAAAATCTTCGTAATAGATAATATTTTATCAAATTTAGTAAATTAAAAATTATAGATAATAATGTTGATTATCGTAAATTGTGGAAAGAACTGTTTCAAAATTAAATTATTTGCTTTCTAATAATGAATCTATTTTCTTCTCCAATATGAAAATATCGTTTAATATTTTGTCATGAATCTCTTCAAATTTTTGTACCTTTTCTAAAACATGTTCATGTTTTTCTTG
>DASSVK010000107.1:0-28530 GCA_035706205.1 Nitrososphaeraceae archaeon
TCTTAGTTGTTATAACTATGACTTTTCAAAGTATTAGATTGCAGGCAATGATGAAAATAAAAATATAGAAACCATCTTTTTTAAAAGATAGTATAAATCGTTGCTAATTAATTATTCTAATCCAAACAATCAAAATTAGAGACTTCTAATCCCAATTCCCTTTGTAGTTTTCTAATTAATTTAGAATAATAGATCTTTTTATCATATTCATCCCATTTGTTACAGGCGATAGAATAACCTAGCCATGCTTTATACAATGCTCCCCAAACCTGATTTTCATAGTAGCCAGATTTCAGATACCGATAGTTATATCTCTTGCTTTTTTTTCATACTTGAAAGGATCGCCTTTGTATTTGCCTTTACAAATTTTATCTATCGTCATTTTAGATTTTTGACATTTCACACTATGTATTGTCACCTACTGCTTTTATAATGATCAAAATTCCATAGATAGAAAACAAATAAAATTTTTTTACTTAAATGTTGCTAAAGTTGTTTTCTAAATATGTCCTTCATATAATATTATATTTTAAAAACTTTTTGCTACAAAATTTATTATTAAAGTTATTATTTGGTATAAAATATCATGATATTATAGATATTATAGATATTTATGATCAATTATAAAGAATAAAAATATCAATTTAAAGTAAATACTTGTTATTAAATAAGATTAAAACAGGATCTATATAAATCAAATTATAAGTTTTACTTATAGACCAATTTAATTAGATTTTATTAATTTTATTATTGAGTTAGGGTCTATAGGTCAAATTTTTTAATGTAGGTAACTTTTATAAGTATTAGTATTAATAAATTTATATAAACTAATTTTATTATTCTAAAGTATAGACACTAAGCATAGTTTTAATATATTATCTTGATACCTATATTAAATAGAAACTATTTGAAATAATTTTATGCATACTTGTTACCTTTTGAAAAGAAGAGGTCAAATTTCTATATTCATCTTAATATAATTATATTTAAATAATCAAATACTACAACTTTATCTTCAAAGAATCTCTATTCATCATTCATATTTCATAAATCAGAACAGCCATTTAAAATTCTACTATATCTTCTTTATCTATTGCTTCTTTATTTCTTAATACAGCTTTTGGAAATTTTACTTTTAATTTAAATTTTCTTATGCTTTACATATATTTGGTTTTTATAAATTTTTTTCACCTTTTCTAATGTATCTATATCCTTTATACCCTTGTCGAAACGAATACTCTTTATCCTAGGAAATCGTAATGCAAATCCGCTATCATGTCTATCACTTTTTTGTATTGTATCAAAAGCAACTTCTAAAATTATTTCAGGCTTTACTAATATTCTATTACCCTTGTCTTCTATTGTAATTTCTCTTAATCTTTTGGTCATTTCATCAATCTCTTTATCGGTTAGTCCAGAATAGGCCTTGCCAATAGTTTTTAGCCTAACATTTTTTTCAGAAACATTGTTATCGTTATTGTAATTATTATTATTGTTATTTCCTTCATCTATTACTGCAAATGTATAATCAGATAATACTCCTGCTCTTTTTCCGTTACCATATTCTGCAATCACAATTACTACATCAATTGTATCTAATTCCTTTTTTAATTTCATCCAATATCTACCTCTTTTTCCTGGATAATATTGAGATAATGGATCCTTTACTACCAGTCCTTCATGTCCAATATTTTTACTTTCATTAAATATTGCAATTACTTTTTCTATTGATTCTACAATTTTATAACTTGAATTAATTATTGGTTCTTTAAAAGATATTGTAGATAGAATATTTTTTCTATCAAAAAGCGATTTCTTTAATACTTGATTATTCTTAAAAAACATAATATCATAAATAAAGTAATATATAGGAACCTCAGTCTGAATAATACTAGTCACATTTTTTCTTCTAAGACGTTTCTGAAGTTCTTGAAAATGCAATGGTTTGCCATTTTTAAAGGCTACTAGTTCTCCATCTAAAATAAAGTCTATTTGATTAGGTAACATTGTATTTGTCGTTTTTACTGTAGTTTCTATTGCAGCTTTCACTAATTCAGGAAATGCATATGTTATATCTGTAAGATTGCGAGAGAAAAGTCGCACTTCATTATTAAACTTATGCAATTGTAACCTTATTCCATCATATTTATATTCACAAATCAAAGGTTTATTATAATAGTTTATTATCTCTTCTGCACTAAACATAACATCTGCCAACATAAAGCTTACTGGCATGAATGGCTTAATTATTGCATTATGAAGCAAGTTTTTTTTTGCTAATATTGCTACATATGAGATATCCGCAGAAATAAGCATAGCTTCTCTTATATTTTTTAATTCTTTACCAAATGCTCGAGATATGGCAATCTCAACGAGATATTCGACTGAACCAATTCGCATCTCACCAGTTATAATTTTAACAAGATATTTTGATTCAAGTGGAGAACAAACAGTAAGCAATCCTTTTAATATTTCCTTTTTCTTTTTATTTGAACCAGAACCGCTAATAGTTGCTATTTTTTTAAATTGATGATATAAGAAACTTAAATCTAATTTGTATTGTTGATTAAAAAGAGAAATAATATACTTTTTAGATACTGCATATTCTGCTATAGCTCCTATATCTCCATATTTTAGATGAATATTTTGTATATCTTTAGTATCTAACATTGCAATTTCAGAAAGCGATTGCATAATAGTAGTAAATCCTATATTGAGTGTGAGATTCGATCCTGCAGGAAATACTCTTCCTGATAGAAATAACACTGCAATAGATAATGAGGTTTCATCTAGAGTGCCTATATATGAGGAAATAATTTCTATTTTTTCATTCTTTTTAGTTGTCAATCTAATCTTTTCACATGTTTCAACGAAAAGTGAAAAGTGATCAGTAGACTGATTTTTCATATCGAGCTAAATATATCTAATATATGAAAGGTATATTTAGCATAATATTACATAACTCTAATTATCCATTATTTTTTATCAATTATTATTATTTGAATGCTATCAATCTGTAATACAATTATGATAAATATATTGGATTCTGTAACTTGTCATGACTGTCAATTATAAAAAAATTTTTACATATCACAAGTCATGCTCAATAATTCTAATATCTTACAATTGGAATAATTTTGAAATAAAAAAGTAAAGTATCAAGAATATTAGAATTTCACATTTATTTAAAAAAATATCATATTATATTATTATCTTGTTTATCTATATACTAATTTTACTTTTATTAATACAATCACTAATTGCTGCTAAAATAGTTACAATTATTAAACTTTTTCATGTACTATTAGCATTTTTAGTTTTATCAATTGCATCTCTTGTTTATAAATGGTTAATAACATATTAATTACACAATTGAAATGCTTTTATTAAAAAATGATATAAATTTGGTATTGCTTAAAGTTATATTATGATAACATTAAATAATGATTTACAGAAAATAACTTCAATATTAACTAAAACTTTTGAGTTGCCTGGTATTCAAAGAAATTATGATGATTCATTTGGTAGAATTGGAAAGATATTCTATCGTTATGGAATAAATCATAATGCAAAAGATTTACGTATTATATTTACTTTATGTATGCAAGAATTTTTTGACTCTATTCCTCAAGAAGAGTGGAAATTAAATGATCCATCTTTTGTAAAGAGTTCTGAAAAATATGCAATTGAAAAATTTAAAGAGTGGTTTATAGAGCAAGTAACATAACAATTTTTCATTTAATTATACTTCCATAATTTATTAATTAGATTAAAATAAGTTACTCAATAGAGATTATATATGAATTCTTTATAAATAAATTGGTTTATGATATTTTTGAAATTAATTTTAGAAATTAATCATTGTTATAATTTTTGTAATAAAGCAAATAAATCTAATATATTCACTATGAGTATTATATTAATCTAGAAATATGCTTCCAGAATATATCAATATTTCAAGGATCTACCCAATATGTATATCCAATCTAAATAATATTATCAATATAATTTTTAAATAACATGTTATATATTAAAAAATATGAGTCAATTAAATACAGATACTAATCGAGACAATCCAGATGATACTAATTCTAAAAGTACCCAATGGGTAGACTTAATTAGTGCACTTTTTGATCGATTAACAGGTAAAGAGGCAGTAATAACATATGAATTTGATAATCTCGTAGTAGATATACCAAAAGCTGCCGGTCCAGGTGGAAAAGAATTGGGATCAGCTAAATGGACAATAAATGGAAGATTAATAATAAAAGCTGAAGCACATTCTCAAAGTAAATATTAACGGATGATTTTTCGTTGCCCGATTGGGATAATATAGTAAAATCAAAGAAAAATGTACGCTCAAAAGATAATACTCCAATAGGAAATGTAATTGCTAATTATGCCAATCATATACTTGTTATAGATGATGTAAATAATCATACATACAAGATCCCAAAATCATATGTAGAGAATTATAATGGATCTGAATTATTTTTAAGTATTAATCATCAAGATTTAAAAAAATTAGATGAACACTTTCAAAAATCTGGTGAACCAAAGTCTATTAATGATATCCTAATGGATATTTTTGTTAAAGGATTAAGTTATATGAGTGGAACTATTAAAATAGCAGTCAAAAATAATGATTCCTTGATAATAGATACTGCCGATAAAAATATAAAATTAAATATAATTGATCCATCGTTTTTTGATATTCCTTTAGAAACTCTAAAAGATAATAAGATTGATTTTTTTAAGTATATGAAAGAAGCTAAAGAATTTGCTCATAAACTTTCAGAAAATGAATTGACTTTATTTATACTTAATAAAGGTGAAAATGCAATTACATTGGGAAAAAATGCACATCCTTCTTTTTCGAAATTAATTACAAGAAGTAAGGATATTCAGATTGATAGTATAAGAAAATCTATTAAACTAGCAGGAGATATTGATAAAGATGAAGATGAAGAAACATAACCTTTAATTAGATACTATAGACAGATATATTAGCTAATTATAATAATTATAATAATAACTATATAAAAAAATTATCAAGTTTTTATTTATAGTTATAAATAAAAGTTCATAAAATATAATTATATAAAATTAAGTTAGCACTATAAGGCGGTTAGGCACTAAAGATAAATAAGAATACTAAAAATAATAATATTATATGGTCTATATTAGGATAAAAAAAGTGAAAAATATTGATTATGCTTATCTTGTTGAAAGTAAATGGAATAAAGAAAAACAAACTTCTCAACAAATTACTAGACAATATTTAGGTCCACTATCACAAATAAATATCAATAAAATTCCAGAAGAATATAGAAATAAATCATCAATTATAAAATTTTTAGATTCTCATGATCTTAATTTTGAAAAATCTAGGGAATTAAATACATTATTACAAACAAAGTTATTAGAGAAGTTGAAAATTTATGAGATTAATGACTCTGTTAAAATTTATAATGAATATACAAAATCTGTTTATTCATTATTTGATTTTTATGAGAAATTATTGATACCTGTATTATATAAGATAGGTGATCAATGGGCAAATGGAGAAATAGATGTTGCAACAGAACATGTATGCAGTAATGCAGCGATTACTTTAATTGATTTAATTAATCAAAAAAACATTAAAAAAATTTCTAAAAACTTATCAACAAATAGACCAATAATATTATGTACTCCAGAAGGAGAACTTCATAATATAGCTTGTAAAATAATTGAATCTTTATTGCTTGAAAAAGGCTATGAAGTTTATAATATTACTTCGCCTCTTCCAACAAATTCTATTGAATCTTACTTGGATAATATCAATTCCCATTTAGTACTTGTATCTGTTACTTTAAAAGAAAATATCAACTCAGCCATTAGAATGGTACAAAAGATTCGTAAATCTTTAAATATATCTGTAATTGTGGGTGGTAATGCAATAAAATATGCATCAAAGAGTCAAATTGAATTATTAGAAAAATATGATAAAGTTTATCTGGATCTTGAAAAACTTGATGATATAATTACCAATGTCAAGATACTAATAGATAAAAAATAATAGTTTGTGCTACTACCTTTTTATTAATGCAAGATGTCATTATAGATATATAGGCGAAATATGATTAAAAAAGTGTTTGAAAATAAAAAAAAGAGAACAAATGATAAATAAAATACAAATATTATTGTTATTACTTTTTTTTATGATTTCTATTCCTGTATCTTATTCTCAGTTAATAAATAATAATATAACTAATTCAGAACAATTAATTTTACCAAATAGTTCTCCTCAGATAGAATTAAAAAATAATCTTTTTGGAACTTTTAATGATGACAGGATTATTGGTACAACAGGTACTGATGTAATAATAGGTCTTCCAGGCTCAGATAATATACGCGGCGATAACGGTACAGATGTTATACAAGGAAACGAAGATGCTGATAGACTATATGGTGAGAAAGATAACGATATTATTCAAGGTGGTTTAGGAAGCGATCAGATATACGGTGGAGATGGTGACGATATACTTACTGGAGGGTTAGATGATGACTTGGTAATAGGAGAAAATGGAAACGATAAAATTTATGGCGATATAGGTGACGATGTTCTAATCGGTGGTAGTGGTGCTGATTATTTTGATTGCGGTGATGGCATCGATGTCATAATTGACTTTAATTTAGAAGAGGGCGATGATAGGGCAAGTAATTGTGAAGAGACGTTTCAATCTAAATAATAGACATAAAATCAATATGCTAGATAATTTGAATAAAATTAAAAATTCGTATCCTATCTTTAATAAGAATTTAAATACAAATAAAAAAGATATTAATCCAAATGAACAAATATATAATAAAATAAAAGAGGATACTTATAATATAAATAATAATAATGATAATAACAATAAAAAATCAAATGAGAATACATCACATGTAATATTAAGGGTAGAAGATGTCTCAAAAGTTTTTTTTACTCCTGCAGGAGGATATACTGCTTTAAAAAAAATCAATTTTACAATAAATAAAGGTGAATTTGTATCAATAATTGGACCTTCAGGTAGTGGAAAATCTACATTATTGAATATATTGGGTGCTCTTGATAAACCAACCTCAGGAAAAGTATTCATTAATAACATTAATTTATTTTCAGCAAATGAATCGGAATTAGCATATCTGAGAAATAATCTAATAGGATTTATTTTTCAATTCTACAATTTAATCTATAGAACTACAGTAATAAAAAATGTAGAAATATCTGGGTTAATTAATGGTATGAATTCTAAAGAAAGAAAAAGACGGGCATTGATACTTCTTGATCTTTTGGGAATAAAAGATAAAGCATATCTTAAAACTTCTAGTCTAAGTGGTGGACAGCAACAAAGAGTTGCCATAGCAAGAGCTCTATTTAACAATCCTTTTTTAATTCTTGCAGATGAACCTACTGGTAACTTAGATACAAAAACAGGTAATGAAGTTTTCAATTTACTTAAAAAACTATCATCACATTTTAAAAGAACGATAATAATGGTAACACATAATCATGAATTAGCTGAAAAGACTGACAAGATGATTTTACTTAGAGATGGAATAATAGAAAAAGAAATTTTCAACATTAATTGATAATAAACATGCAAAATAAAAAAATATATAAAAATATCAATTACTTTATATTAAATCCAAAACTATTGAGAAAACAAGTCAATCTTTTTAAGTATTTTATTTTAATTTTAACTGTAATAGCATTATCTATATTTTCTCTTCCAAATCTAAAAAGTATTGTTACTGTTTATGCACAATTAGAAGAAAAAGATATTGAATTTCAACAATCGTATTGGACTGAGAGCTCACAATCAGTTTCCACTGCATCTTCCGATCAAATAGAATCTTCAGCAACTACAGATAGTACTAAAAAAATAGAAAAAGAAGTTGAACCTGGAGAGGGTATTTCTACTCTTGCTATAGAGCTAGTTAATACGGCGAGAACTGATATAACTGCAGTAAAAGGATTTTTAACTCTTCCAAAAGGTTTTCAAGATGCAGCAGATGTAAATATTATTAAACAAAATACAAATAATACATCCAAGAGAATAATAAATTTTAATAATATTTCAACTGCTAGCTATAATTCAATAGTACAAGCTGGAGATCTTTTTACATTATTTTTTGATATCAACATATTAAATGATACATATATTGGACAATACCATTCTTCTTTAAAAATAGTATACTCCAAAGTACTTGAAAAGGGAAAAATTACTTCAGTTATTCCTATTGAATTTGATATACCTGGAAAAGTAATTCTAGATGCATCTTTAGCGAAAAATAGTAAAGAGACACATTTAAGTACAGGACAATATCATGAGATAGATTTGGTTATAAGAAATAAAGGAAGCTCTTATGCTAGTGGCGTTGTAGCAACAATAAAAGGTTTTGAAAAACCAATAAGTGAAAGTGATAGCCTAACTAATATGTCGCCTTCTTCATTCATACCTGCTGTAAATATAGGTAATAGAACATTTAATATAGGTACGATGGCACCTGACTCTTCCGTCATAATTAAACCAGTTATATATATATCAAATTCTGCGGAAGAATCTGTTCAAAATTTAATCCTAGAATTGGCATATGGCGATTCATATGGTAACAAGCAAGAATTTGAGTCATCTATTGGTATTATTGTCTCTCCTATGCCAGAAGCTTCAAAATTCAATATTATTCCAATATTTGAAAATGTTCCTATATATCGATCAAATAATAATAATGCTGTAATACTTACTGCTGGAACTATAGAAGATTTAAAATTCAGAATTAAAAACAATGCACAAAACTTTTCAAATCCGCTAACAGATCTTGTAGTTAATTTGAATGTTTCACCAAAAGAATCGATAGAGATTTTAGGTAATTCTAGATGGACATTTGATTCTATGAATCCCCAATCATATTATGATCTCAATACTAAAATATTTGCTGCTGAGCAGATAGCCAATACTCCGGTAGAATTTTCTATTAATATTGATTATATTTCTAATCAAGAACTAAAAAAAGAATCATTATTTCTTGGAGCATATATAGAAGGAAAAATAAGAATTTCTGGACATGATTTTGTAATACGAGAAGTTGGAGATGTACCTAATTTTAGTGGTAATTTGCTAAATGAAGGGAATATACGAGCATTATTTACAAAGGTAGATTTATTAAATTTGAAACCGGTTTCAAATTTAATAAATAATACCAATAACAGTAGTAATAACAGTTATAAAGATAACGCTATTCTTCTGTCTAAACCACAAGAACAATATCTTGGCGATCTAGATGCTAATTCTCCATTACCTTTTAGCATACCAATTGATTTAAATGCTAACGCAATACCAGAAAAATATTCATTCACTTTAAATGTAACTTATAGTGATGACTTAAGACAGGTTCACCATGCAGTCTTAAATGGAACAGCAGATGTTGATTTACTGAAAGAAAGTGAAAGTGAAAGTGAAAGCGAATCAATTATTGATGTTATAACTAAAAATTATATTATGCTTATAATAGTTATAGCAATAATAGTACTAACAATTATAGGAATATTCTATGCTAAAAGACGAAAAAAATCATCATCATTTAAATTTGGAATCGGGAAAGAAAATGATGAAATGAAAAGTAAAGATAATTCTTTGTTTGAGAATACATCAACACTTTTTGATACTGAAAAAGATAATGAGAAATGATATATGCAGATTAAAGAAATCTTTCTATTTGCATTTGAAGCACTAAGAGATAGAAAAGTTAGATCTATCCTAACTATATTGATGGTAATGGTAGGCAGTGCCTTGCTAGTTGCAGTAAGTGGTTTAGGTACAGGTTTTACATTTTTTTTTAATAAACAATTTGAAAATCTCGCTCCAAATGTTTTATTTATTAGTAGTTCCCAACAAAATCTTGAAGCGGGCGGATTATCAGGTGGTCCACCGCCTGCTCCGAAAATAGTTCTAAATTCAGCAGTGATGAACAGAATCAATTCTTTACCTTCCGTAAATGAAGTTTTTCCGTCATTTCAGAGTGAAGTAACTCTAATATCTCAAGGCGAATCCAGAACTACTAATGCATTTTCAATAGATCCAACTAAACTGTTATTAGTTACTCCAACACTAGAATTTGAAGAAGGCTCATTAATTAAACCATCTGATCCAAATGCTATAATAATACCTAGTGATGTTGCATTACCTCCAGGTGAAGAAAATGAATTCTTGACTTTAGGTGAAAGTGTTAAAGCTGAATACTCATATATAGATCCAACGACTGCAAAGGAGAAAAAAGAAACAAAAAATTTTGTTGTTTCTGCAATCATGAAACGCACAGGTAATCCAACGGTCGATAATGCTGTTATTTTTAATATTATTACAGGTAACACATTATTTCAAAAAGCAAATAAATATGATTCATTAATTGTAATGGCTCAATCTGCCGATTTAGTATCTGTGGTCGAAGAAGAAATAAGATCTCTTTATGGGAACAATATAGGAATAACTACGGTTGAAGCTATATTAGAGACAATAAGAGAATTTACCTCTGGAATAAGTTCATTTCTGTTGACTATAGCTATAATTTCATTGGTTGTTGGTGCTGTAGGAACAGTCACAACTTTGTACACATCAGTAGCTGAAAGAACTAGGGAAATAGGAACGTTGAAAGCATTGGGTGCAACAAATATGAATATTTTGGCTCTTTTTTTAACTGAATCTATTCTTATTGGATTGATTGGAGCCACCTTTGGAATTTTAATAGGAATTGGTGCTGGATATCTTTTATCTACAGGTACATCTCAAAACGAAAACAACCAGCCAATTACACCAATATATTTAGCTGAAAATCTTTTATCAGTATGGATAGTTTCTGTACTTTTAAGTACCGTTTCTGGTCTATTACCTTCCATGAAAGCATCAAAAACACTTCCAATAGAGGCATTAAGACCGCAATAACTAGCTTCGGTTATTGTTGAAAATTAATTTTTTTATGATGAGAATCTAATAATAATCAATAAAAAATTCATCTGAATCTCAACTTTCCCTATTATCTTTGATTAAAAATTCTGCTATTGATAGCTATAATAGATTATTTTTTTAAAATTTCAGGATTGTCATTTTAAAAATTACTGTCAGAAAAATTTATAAATGTCATAAATATTACATATTGTAAGGTGATAAAAATGTGGAAAGAACCATTTAGTTTTAGAAGATTATTTGATGATTTGGATAGAGAATTTGCTACAGCAGAAGAAATGTTAAACAGGATGTTTAGAACGGTAAGAGAAGGGGACATACAGCCATTAAAAGGTAATTTTCCTTATTATTATGGATATCAAATTACTGTAGGTCCTAATGGAAGGCCTCAGGTTAAGGAATTTGGGAATATTAGACCTACTATGAAAGGATTAGTAGAACAAAGTGGAATTAGGAACCCATTGATTGATACTAATTTCAATGATAAAGAAAATACATATGTAATTACAGCTGAAATGCCAGGAGTAACTAAGGAAGATATCAAAGTAAGTATTTCAGAACAGACTGCTACGATAAGGGCAAAACATGGAGATAAAAAATATCTTTCAGAGATTCCGTTTGATGTAGAATTAGATGATACCTCAGCCAAAGCTACATATACAAATGGAATATTGGAATTAAAAATTAAAGCAAAAGAACAGCCCAAACCCAAAGCTAAAGAGATAAAAGTTGAATAAAATTCTAAATTCTTTATTTTTGTTAATAATACTGTTATAATAAAAAAAGGAGTGATGATTTAAATGAATAATTATCGTAATACTGATAATAATAAATTTACATTAAAAGTTTCAGAAACCTTTTCTAAATTTGTAGGACGAGGAGTTGCACTTATTGATCCCAAGATTATTGAAGAGTATGATCTTGCAACAGGTGATGTTTTAGAACTTATTAATGATACTTCATCTAAAAAAAGCTATGTTTTACTTTGGTCCAGTAATCCAAATGATTACGGCAAAGGATTAATTAGAATAGATGGATATACTAGAGAAAATATTTCAATTGGAATAGATGATCATATAAATGTACAAAAGGTCAATGTTGAAAATGCAGAGGAAATTCTGTTGTCTCCTCTTGAAGATCTTAATATAGTTGGATTAGAAGACTACTTTTCAGAGAAATTAGATGGAAGAGTAGTTGCCAAAGATGATGTACTACTTTTTAATATAATGGGAAGAAGTATAGGTTTCATAATAGTGTCTACAAAACCAAAAAATAAAGCATTACTAATAAATTCAAATACTAAATTCAAAATTGGATCTAAATCAGATATATCAGTTCAAAATAAAAAGATTGATAGAGTTACATATGAGGATATTGGAGGAATCAAAAATGAAGTACAAAAAGTACGAGAGATGATTGAACTTCCATTAAGACATCCAGAGCTCTTTGATAAAATTGGAATAGAGGCTCCGAAAGGTGTTCTATTGCATGGTCCTCCTGGAACCGGAAAAACCTTACTTGCAAAAGCAGTTGCCAATGAGACAAACGCTAATTTCTATTCAATTGGTGGACCAGAAATAATGAGCAAATTTTATGGAGAAAGCGAAGAAAAATTAAGAGAAATATTCAACCAAGCACAAGAAAATGCGCCTAGTATTATATTTATTGATGAAATTGATTCAATAGCACCAAAAAGGGAAGAGGTATCCGGTGATGTTGAGAAAAGAATAGTTTCACAACTTTTGACTTTAATGGATGGACTTAAGACAAGAGGTAAAGTCGTCATAATTGCTGCTACAAATAGACCAAATGCAATTGATCCTGCATTGCGACGTCCAGGTAGGTTTGATAGAGAAATAGAAATAGGTATTCCAGATGAAGAAGGACGTTATGACATTCTTCAGATTCATACCAGAGAAATGCCATTAGAACAGGATATAAACTTAAAATCTTATGCCAAAGTTACTCATGGATTTGTTGGAGCAGACTTGGAAATGGTTGCAAAAGAAGCTGCAATGAGATCATTACGAAGAATTATACCTGAAATAAACTTAAAAGAAACAAAAGTCCCAGTAAATGTATTAAACAAAATCAAAGTAACTAACCAAGATTTTGATGATGCGCTAAAAAATGTTCATCCATCGGCAATGAGAGAAGTTTTAGTACAAAAGCCAAATATAGATTGGAAAGATGTAGGAGGATTAAATAATGTTAAAGAAGAATTAAAAGAAGCAATAGAATGGCCACTTAAACATGCAGATCTTTTTAACAAGGCAGATATAAAACCTCCTAAAGGAATACTATTGTACGGACCACCTGGAACAGGCAAAACACTATTAGCTAAAGCCGTCGCATCAACATCTGAATCAAATTTTATTAGTATAAAAGGTCCAGAGCTATTATCCAAATGGGTAGGTGAATCTGAAAAAGGTATTCGTGAGGTATTTAGAAAGGCAAGACAGGCAGCACCATGTGTAATATTTTTTGATGAAATAGATGCTATTGCTCCAAGAAGGTCGGGAACTAATGGAGGAGATTCACATGTAACAGAAAGATTGGTTAGTCAAATGTTGACTGAGCTAGATGGCTTGGAAGATCTCAAAGGAGTGGTAATCATAGGTGCTACTAACAGGCCTGATATTATTGATGAGGCGCTATTAAGACCTGGAAGATTTGATCGCCTTTTGGAAATACCAATGCCTGATAAAGATACTCGAAAACAAATTTTGCAAATACACTTAAAAAAGAAACCTTTAGGTGCAGATGTTAATATGGATAAACTAGTAGATTTAACAGATCGATATACCGGTGCTGAGATAGAAGCTTTGGTTAATGCTGCAGCTATTTCCGCAGTAAGAGGATATATTATAGCTAAAGAACAAAAGCCTACTAAAGAAGAAAAAGATACTATTAATATAGAACATCAATCAGGAATAAAAGAAAAATATGACAATGATAAAAAAGAAGAAGAAGAACAACTAGAAATATCTATGAAACATTTCGAAAGCTCATTGAGTAAAATTGCAAAAAAAAATAATAATCCTTCTCTCTATAAAATTAATAGTATAGCATAATCTAAACTAATTACTATTTTTTTGATATCTACTACTAATGCTAATCGTTTAAATGAACAACCATGCCACTTCCTTTAATATTGATAGCAGAAATACAGATTTTAAGAAAAATGATCAGATTTTTACTTGAGGTTATTTATTGATTCCTTTTTTAGAAATATAAAAATTATTATTTTTTTTAACAATATATTTTACCTTTTTTGTTGTTTATCTTAATTTTTAGGATTAAAATATATAATAACATCTATTTATAAATTTGTGAAAACGAGCTAAAAAATTTTTTGTTACCAAAGTAATAATTGATAAAAATATTAATAATCATAAATTATTATTATTATATTGGTATAAAAAAATTAATTTAAAATTTCTATTTGCTTAAATACCTAATTGTTTCCTCTTTTCTGTGTTCAAATATTTTTTTTAATATTTTACTAACGTAAATTGAAATGATCTTTCCAAATATTCCATATGGTAAATCAAATTCTACTTCGTCGATTACTTCTGTTTTATTCTTATTGATTTTTTTAAATTTGTGAATGTGTTTCCATTTATTGAAAGGACCTTCCAACATTACATCTATGTATTCATATTGCTGAAAAAATATTATTTTTGAATGCCATATTCTTTGGATAACTATCTTAGCTGAAATAGTAACTTCTTGCCCAAGAATAATTTTTTGATTTGTAGTAGTTATTATTTTCAAATCCAATTTTTTTGGCGAAATAATTTCTAAATGTTTAATATCTGTATAAAATTGCCAAACTTTTTCAATATCTTCATTTACTATAAATTTATTTATAAATTTAGTCAAACAAAAAGTAATAGAAATGATCTAATTCAAATGTTATGATATATCTATGTATTTAATCGCAATAATATGAAATAACTCAATGGTTATATTTGAATATTAGCTTTATATTGAATTGGCGAAAATTATATTTCCATCTTTGTCTCGAAATATTTTGGTTATTCAGAATATAGGTTGTGAACATTTAGGTAATCTTTCTAGACTATTTGAGTCTGATGGCTATAATGTATCGTTATTAAATTCTCAGAAGGATTTTATTCCCACAGATCTTACCTTTTATTCTGGCATTGTTATTTTGGGAGGTCCTATGTCAGTTTATGATAATTATGATTATTTGAAAGATCAACAAAAATTAATCAAAAAAGCAGTAGATATGAAGATACCTACATTGGGAATATGTCTTGGTTCTCAATTGATTGCTGAAGCTATGGGTGGAAAGGTTTATCCAGGAAACCTAAAAGAAATAGGCTGGTATGATATTGAAATTACTAAGAGTGGAACTAGAGATATATTTACTGGGATTACAACTTTAAAAAATAATGTTTTTCAGTGGCATAGAGATACTTTTCAGCTTCCTGATTCTGCAATAATTTTAGCTAAATCCAATACATATATTCAAGCTTTTCGTATAAACACTGCAATAGGAATCCAATTTCATATTGAGGTAAATGAATCTATGATCGAAGAATGGATAAGAGTTTACTCAAAAGAAATAATTAATTTAAGATTGGACAAAAATAATATTATGCCTAAACAAAAAAAGCAAATTATAAATCTTCTCATATTGTGTAAGTTAGTATACAATAATTTTAAGAAAATGATCAATAATTATAATCACAAATATAATCAATAATATTGAAACAATAAATTATATATATATATCAATTATATTTTCCTTACCATTAAACATCTACTAATAGTCTTGGGTTATTTTTCATAATCTTTACCAATTTCTCTATTTTCTTAATGCTTTCTGGATGCAAATGATGTTCTAAACCTTCTGCATCTTTGTTAGCAGTTTCTTCATCAACTCCAATTAATTTAAAGAATTCAGCTAAAAGTCCATGACGATTTCTTATTCCAATAGCTATTGAAATTCCTTTATCAGTTAATTTAATTCCCCTATATTTTTCGTAAATAAGCATCTCTCCATCGTCAAGTCTTTGTACCATCTTAGTAACACTAGGAGAACTTACATTAAGATACTGAGAAATATCTACCGTTGTGGCATATCCTTTGCTTTGTACTAATTCATAAATCACCTCAAGATAATCTTCCATTCTAGGAGTTCTCTCTTTTTCTTTATTAGAAAAATTTGCGTTACGAATAGAGTCTAATCTATTGTTTTTTTTCTTGTCTTTGTTTGTTGCTTGGTCTGCCAAATTAGTTAAAATCAAATAACAAATTCTCTCCTCATATTTTTACATAAGCAATCCTGTAAATACATCATTATCATACCCACCAAAAAACCACTTATAATGTACCCATCATCATATACTCTTTTCCCTTCCGCCGAATATAAGGAGGAAGAAGAAAACCAAGAATATATTTGATAGACCACTTGAAATATAGCTCCTGCACCTATGGCTATAAAGATAGCTGTCGCAATAGGATAATACAGAAAACCTCCTATCCCATGTTCCTAAAATAGTGGGAGCTCCTGCAATTAAACCTTTGAATTTTTTTCGTAATGTAAATATAGTTATATTACTAAATAAATATTAGCCTATACTAACTTTTGAATAGCAGGATAAAGAAGATACCAATGCTTTAGATTTGATATAATAAAAAAATTTTTAAAAATTAATTCTGTGTTTGATTTGTTTCAGGAGCTGTCGGTCTGCTCTTTAAAGTAATCTGTTTATCTAGAGTCTCTCCATCTCTATATATCGATAATGTTGCATTCTCATTTACCGATTTGTTCAATTCTAAATACGATATCAAATCTTCCATCTTGATTATTTGTTTGCCATCTATTGCTGTAATGAGATCTCCTCCTCTCTTTTCGCCATATTGATTGACAGTGCTACCATTCAAGCCTGCTAAATCTGCAGGACCATCTTTGACTATGTTGTCTATAAGGACACCTTTTTGGGTTCTATCTACTTTTTCTCTCTTAGCAAGATCTGCTGTTAAGGTAGTTCCAGTTACACCTAGCCATGGATGAGTATAATTTTTCCCTTCTATCAATACTGGAATTATTCGTAATACTGTATCAGAAGGAACAGCTAACCCAATATTCCCTGGAAAGATACCTGCAGTATTAACTCCTATGACTTCTCCTTTCATATTTAATAGCGGACCTCCAGAATTTCCGGGATTGATTAATGCATCAGTTTGAATAGCATTTGGTATTGAAAATCCTTTTTCGTCTACAGATAAGAGTCTACCTATCTGACTAACGATTCCTGTTGTGATTGAACTCTCTAATCCAAATGGATGACCTATAGCTACTACTGGATCTCCAACCCTTAGCTTAGATGAATTTCCAATTACTAAGGGATTAGGAAAGTTCTCTGTTACATTTTCATTTATCTTTATAACTGCTAAATCACTGAAAGGATCTGTTCCAGTTATATTTGCTGTATATCTATCACCATTAATGAAAGTTATATCGACAACTGGTGCATTTTCAACAACATGATTATTTGTAATAATATATCCTGAATTGTTATAAATAAATCCTGTACCTAATGAAGTCTGATTTTCTTTATTTGGACCTAAGGGATCAGCAGGAGGTGTTGTTTTTGTTACTTGAACAACTGATTTTATTACAAATTCATATAGCTCACCTATGGATAAATTTTTACTGGTAGTAGATGTGTCAGTCAAATTTTGAGCATTAGCTATTCCAAAAAAAGTACCACTGGCTAGAAATATTAGCATTAAAACAATAGTACTACTATTACTATTGATTATAATTTTTGACATCTAAACATTAAGTAATTTTATTATTTCTATATATTTCTTTTAAAATAAAAGATTGATATTTTGATTACAGAGTTATACGATGATCTCAAATTCATTTATTATTCTCCTATATTTATACAAAGAGTATATAAATAAATAAAAATGTAAATCTACAAATTTTTTTCTGTTATATTTATTAAATTTAAATATTTTTTTAATTTAATAGTTATTAGCTTCAATTTGATAATTATATAATGAATATTCAGTTATTCTAATATAATAGAGAAGAAATGAAAAAAAGTTTATCCTTTATTGTCGAAATGACTTGTTTTCTAATTTCACATGTGATTACAAGTAATAAATTATGTTCTTTCCTATTATTTGATTCTTATTCTTCTTCTTTTTTTATTTAACTGGATTTTGCTTTTATTATTAGTTATCCTTATTAGTTGTATATAGGCTAAAATTGTTTATAAATATGAATTATAAAAATATTAAATTTTTAACTTATTCAGATTTAGAAATATCATTGTTTATTTTAATTGTTTCTACTATAGGATCATTTATACAAATTGCTGGGGGAAGTTGGGATGTAACTTCTCATCTATTAAATCAGCCAGAATCATTTTTCACACCTTCTCATACTATCCTGTATAGTGGAATAGGATTAATAGTATTTTCTGCTGGGATCAGCTCATTTCTATTGAGAAAAAAGGAAATCAAACAATATGCTTCTATTTCTCTTTCTTTTAAATTATTGATAATAGGATCATTTTTATCTTTAATTGCAGCGCCTTTTGATTATTTATGGCATCAAACTTTTGGATTTGATGGTCTACTAAGTCCAACTCATATAACTTTGACTACAGGAATGCTGATTAACTCTGTTGCAGTTTTCATAGGGCTATATGGTGTAATAAAAAATAATAATATTTCACGTTGGAAAAATTTGGGTAAACTTTTCCTTATCCCTTCTCTTTCTTCTTTATGGTTTACGTCAATCTGGTATATCTTTATGTTCGTTTTACCATTTTCTGAATCTGAATTTTTTAATTTTAATTTAAATACATATGGTGCAACTCTTATAGCAAGTATTTTTCTTCCATTAGTTAATTCTATTATGTTTTTATGCTCCTCAAAGGTATTCAATAACGTTTTCGGATATTCGTTTATAATAGTCTATTTATTGGTATTGGTAAATACTTTTTCAACCATTATTCCAACTGGTAATTTGCTTTCTCCTCTTATTCCTTGGTATCTTGTTACTGTGTTAGGAGCATCTCTTTTTGCAGATATATTATTAAATTCAAGATTCATTAGAATTAATACTCAAATAAAAAATAATAAATTGATAGCTTCTTCTATAGTTGGAGCAATTTTCTATTTCTTTAATTTACCTATGATTGTATGGACATATGGAACTTTCCTAAACAGTAATCTAGAATCGTTAAATGATATAGTACCAACGTTTCTAAATACTATTGTATCTATAACTTTTATTACTATACCAGTTGGTGCTGTTATGGGATTGATTGGATATTTTATATTCTCAAAGATAGAGACTTCTTTAAATGTTTTGATTAGAGAAAAAAACAATAATTCTAAAGTTATGAAATCCGATCATTAGATCTATTATATCAATCAAATTGGTTTATCAATAATAAAAAAATTTTTTATACATACTTTAATCCAAAGAATAGTTATTTCCAATTTATATAATAAAAAATGGATAAAGAATATAAAAATTTAGTAGACAAACATCTCTATTATTTTTTTCTTTTTAAATCTTTATTAATAGACAATAAAATTATCTTAAATCAATATATATTATAATTATCATTATTTATTACCCTCAAATATTAGCAAAGACAAAAGAGACTCTGTCAATGCCATAGCCTTACTGATATTCTCCATAGGCTATGGCATTTCATAAATAATGTATCAAAAACCATACAAGATGATAATGATGATGATGATGACTAATACAAATATAAAAGGAATTCTTCAAAGATACTCTATTTTTTTTGTTACTTCAATTTATTTGTTTAAAAAGAGGAAAAGATGAGCTATAATAATTGGCTTAAAATCTTTTATTATTTTTAATTTATATTCTCTCTAAAAATTTGTTGTAGACATCAAAAGTTATTGATGATATAAATTATTATTAAATCCAGAAACAAAGTTATAAAATATTAAAAATTTTTAAACTGTCAAATAATTGCCATATCAAAAAAATTTTAAAATTTTAAAACAAACAATAAATATTGAATGTTAAGATGTAAAGACTGGTATTTTAATATGTCCAACTTTCAATATTTCTGGCTTGTTAACATTTTTTTTATAATCATGTTCAAATTATTCAAATAACGTAATACTGTCTCTTTTAAAAATGAATAATATTTGCAGTATATTTAAATCAAACAGGATATTCTATATAGATCTCAGAACTTTATATAGGATAATCTTTTTTCCTTTTGGTTGTTAATATATTATAAGAGACATGAAAAACGATTACCGCATTGATCATATCACAATTCCTATTGGATTGAAAGACGTATTAAATGAGGCAGGTTTTACAATTGAATCTATCCTTAACAATGATCCATCCAAGATAGCACAAGATTTAGGAATTGATGAGTATGTAGGACAAATAATATTTAAAGAGACAAAAAGAAAATTTGAGAATATTTGAAATTCTTTTTGAATAATGTTATTTTAAATAATTGACCAAGTAATTTTAAGAATTTACAATAAATAATATAGCAATTCAATTTATCTAAAGTCAAACATTTATTACAGATTTTTCAAATCTTATTATACAAATATAAATACTCTATATTGCGATCGATATTTTTTATTAGTTAAATAAATTTCTATTAATATATATTTCTATTATAACTATTTTAAATTGTATTTATAGTACAAATATTATATACAGATTAATAAATGGACATATATATAATTTGCAATAGAGAAATAATATATCAACATAATTGTTATTGTAATAATTTTATTTATTTCATAATTATTCTCTTTTTGTTATTATTTTACATATCAACTCCTAATGTTCCGGCATTTCCCCAATTTTCTTTTGAAACTTCATAAATTAATATTCTCATATTTTCTTCTTTTGAATTTAAAATACGAGCTGTTTCCTTAGTTAAAACCTTTACCAATTCTCTCTTTTGTTCAAGAGTTCTACCTTCACTCATTGTTATTTGTATTACAGGCATGTTATTAATGATAAAAGTTCCATAACATTAATTTTATGGGCATTTTTAAATTATTTAAAATAAAAAAAATAAAAATTTAGAAGATACTTCCAAAACAGTTTTATTATAATATCAACTTTATTAATGAATTGAAAAAATATAGCATTTTAAAATATACTTCCATTTTTACCATTGCACTTTTTCTCCTTTCATTTTCTATAGTTGATCAAATATTGTATGTCTTTGCACATAGTTTTTCTTCTAATGACTCTGCTTATTTTCTAGGTTTAGATAAAAGAACCAAAGTAGAGTTGGAACTTGCAGAGAAACATTATCCATCAAATATTACATTATCTATGGATCACACGGATAATGCTGCACGATTAGTATATGATATTTATTATGCTGACGAAGATATCGTAGACGATAATGATTTTATTGAAAGATACAACAAAGAGGTTACCTCTTCTAATTCAACGACCTATGCATTAGTAGTAGCTGACCTTTTAGATGCTGTTTTAAAGGGATATGCTGATGCATTAACAATAGATACAGACCTTACAAATATGTCTAATTTGATGTTATTAGATGAAATGAAAAAAAACCTTACAAAACAATCTAGTTCTAATAATGCTTCTTCAATGAGTTCTGATGGTGATGATATTGATGATGAATCAGAATCAGAGCCTTCTAAACTATTCTCAAAAAGTAATCCAATATTTAATTATGCTGATTATGAAACAGCACAAGCACTAGTGGTTGAAATTAAAGATATATTTCAAAAACATCTAAAACCATCCAATAGTAATGTTACAAAACAATCTGTAGATGTTATTTCAAAATTAGAAAAGGATCTTGAAAAACTAGCTGATCTGATTAATAATAATGGCATACCAGCAGAAGTAATGGAATTGGTTCATTTACAAATACATCCCTCTTTGCAAACAGGATTTGGATTACAAACAAATATGGACATGGATGGACAAATGGACATGGATGGACAAATGGACATGGATGGACAATAAAAATTAGAATAAATGTAAATAACTGCATTTTAATACATTAAACAATCTTTCTAATTTTGTTTCCCTAGAAAATAAATTAATTATAAATACATTAAAACTTAATATATAAAATACTTTTGGTAGAGTAGTAATTGATATTAAGGAACATTTATTTTTAGACAAATTTTAACCATATCTTATTACTATTGATAAGAAAATCCTGGATTGTTTTTTTATTTGCAATTATTTTATCATTTGAATCAATTCTAATTGAATATCTTACATTATTATTAGGAATTTCCCCATTATCTATATCTGCATTTAGTATTGCTATATCAGGTATTCTTTTATTAGTTATTTTAAATTTTGTTAATAAAAGAAAAACTCCTCTATTGCATTCATTCAAAGACTTTATTCCTGCTTCTCTTTTTCTTTCAATAGGGATATTTACTTGGTATGATGCAGTAAGTAGAGTAGGTGCATCTAAAGAAAGCCTATTAGCAGGACCCATCGAAATTATAACAGTCTTATTATTAGCTAGACTATTCCTCCATGAGAGATTAAATAAAAAACAATTGTCAGGAATTGCTATAGCATTGATAGGATTTGTAATTGTGATACTAAGTGATCACAATATTGACAATAATAATGGAATCATAAATATTGTTCTAATTGAATTTAAGTCATTAAATTTTTCTATTTCATTTGGGGATGTCGAAGCAATTATTTCTGCAATATCCTTTGCAGCGGCAGTATTTTTTTTAGCAAAATTATCATTAAGATATTCTCCATTAGAAATTTCAGGAATGTGTTTGCTATTAGCTGGGTTTATTTTGATTATTGTAATGTTTATCTTTACCCCTGAGATGCCCATTAATATGATTCTATCTTATTGGTATATATTCATTATATTTTCCATGTTACCCTTAATAGGAACAATATTGTATGTAGAAGGTATAAAAAGAATAGGAGCTTCATTAACATCGACAATAGCATCTTCTAGAATATTGTTAACATTAATTTTTCAAATATTATTAACTCAGCTGGGAATCAGAAATACTTTGCCTGACAATATATTTTTAGCATTAATAGGAGGGATATTAGGGATCAGTGGCATAATTATAATACATACACATTTTTATTTTTCAAAACCAATAAAATAATTGATAATAATTTGTTTTTTTAATACTTAATTTTTCTATTATCTATATTTTAATACTTGTAATATATTAGAAACCATGAAATAGATATTATAAATTTTAAATTTTAAATAACCTTTTTTTAGTAATTGTATTGCTATAAAAATTACTTGTTATATTAATAATAAACCATAAATTAAGAAAAAAAATTTCTTGAATTCTCATACAAGGAAATGATTAATGTTTGCTAGTATTTTACAAATATTTACCTTCAAAAAAGAAAAATATTATTTAAAATCTATTAGTAACAGAATCTTTTTTTATTGACTTTTATTCCTGTAAGCATTTTATAGCTTTTATAGAAATAGCTAGTTTGAAAATTAGACAGACTCTTTATAATTTAATTTAAGGAATTATAGAAAATTGAATTCTCGATGTATTCAAATAATTATTATTATTGTTTTTATATCGATTTTACATTTAGAACAAGTGCAATTAAATTATTATGATCCAAATTAATTTTTTATAACAATTTCCTTTCTCCATTATAATAACAAATTTTTAAATTTCTAATTGAATTTGCTTGTTAAAACAAATATTACAAAAAAATATTATATTATATAAGAATAATATATAAAAATAATAAAAATATATATTAATTAGAAATTTTCTAATATTTTATTCTAATAATTTGAAAAATTATTTTTAGCTAAAAATGGTTAAAGAATGACCAAATACCTTATATGTATAAAATAATCAGATATTATCATACGAACTCTTGTATATTATGCGGAAAAAAAATAGAAAAGAAAATAAACTTTACCTATAAAAAGTTTATAAATAACTCAAAGTATGAATTTATTTTTGACAAAGAAAATTGTTTTCTTCAATTTAAAAGATTAGCTAGTGTATATGGAGAAACATTTGAACTTGAAGCTATGCATTCTTTAGAAAAAAACCTTTTAATTATTTAATTAATTAAATTAAACTTGCAGATTTTGCGAATACTTTAAAATAGAGAAAATAGTATCGGTATGTAATTCGGCTATTGAATAATAAAAATGAAAATCATGATATGTATACAAAAGAGGAGGGCCAACAAGAAAAAATAATGTTAAAGTGTTCTTTATGTGGGAAAAAATTATTTGAACACGAGTCTAGTGATATTATAATCGAAAAGATATCAGGTTCAAATTACCATTTTGATAGCCCTCAATGCGTTATGATGTTTAAGAGATTAAATCATGTCTATGGTTCAAATCTCAAAAACTTTATGGGCACATCACAATTTATTGCTGATCCATTTTGGGATAAAACAATCCCAACTGAAGAAGAAATTAAGGAAATTAATCGAGAACACAACAAATCAGCCATTAGAGTTATTAGTAATCAGAAAGAGGCTTTAAAAACCGCCATACAATTAATAAAAAATGCCAAGAATGAGATTTTGTTATTGTTCTCTTCAGCAAATGCCTTTTATAGACGAATGGGAGTGGCAGATGGATTGGATATTTTAAGAGAAATATGTCAATCAGGGCAAAAAGTTAGCATCAGAATTCTTACACCATTCGATGAAAAAATAAGCGATCTCGTAGGTAATATTAAGAAAACATGGAAAATAGATGTTAAATATTTAGCCGAACCACTTCAATTAAAGGTTACAATTCTTGTGGTAGACAGGACTTATGCTATGTCTGTGGAATTAGTAAATGATAATGTTGATAGCTCAATAGATGCTATGGGATTATCTACATATTCAAACAGTAAATCAACAGTATTATATTATGTTTCTATTTTTGAAAGTTTGTGGAAACAAGCGGATATATATAAAAAAGCAGAAGATCTGTATGACCAACTTAGATATAAAAATGAAACGCAAAGACAGTTTCTCAATATAGCTGCTCACGAATTACGAAATCCTATTCAGCCTATTTTGGGTTTAGCCGAAGTAATGCTTTCTAATAAAAATTTAAATGTAATACAGCAGGAGGAATTACTAAGAATAATAATTAATAATGCAAAAAAGCTACATTTCCTTACAAACAATCTTTTAGATGTAGCACGAATAGATGAAAACCTTTTTTCATTGGATCTACAAGAATTAGATATAGTACAATTGGCAAATGATGTTATAAAAGAAACAATGAGCCAAATTGCTGATAAAAAAATCAAATTAAATCTCAAATGTAGTGACAATTCCTTAAAGGTTATTGGAGATAAAATCCGGTTAGCTCAAGTTTTTTTAAATCTTATCAATAACTCAATTAAATATACAAATGAAGGTGAGATTATAGTATCTATTAAAAGGATTAGAGAGAATAGTAAAAGTAATAATGATAATAATAATAAAGATAATGTCGCTCTTGTTCAAATTATAGATACAGGTTTGGGAATACCTCTAGATTTAAAACAAAAACTATTTTCAAAATTCACAAAAGGATCTAAAATTGGTACGGGTCTAGGATTATTTATCTGTAAAAACATTGTAGAGGGTCATGGGGGTAAAATCTGGGCTGAAAATAATGTGAATGGTAAAGGTGCAACATTTAGCTTCACAATTCCAACTAAAACTGAATAAATCTCTCTTCTATTAATTGTATATTATCATCTTATTTTAAATATGTCTCTATAGATCAGCTGTTTTTCAAAGTAAATATTTTTATATATTAACAGAATATATTTTCCTCTATACAAGTGTCATGGAAAAACAAAATAAGAGAAGACTATTGATTGTTGATGATGAACCAGGAACAACACTTCCTTTTAAATTAGGATTAGAAAATTATGGATTTCAAGTTGACACTTATAATGACCCCAAGTTGGCGTTAAATCATTTTAATAGCGGTTCCTATGATTTGGCTCTTATCGATGTTAGAATGGAAGGAATGAATGGTTTTGAGCTCGTTCAGGAACTAAAACTAATTGATAAAACTCTTAAAGTTTGTTTTATAACTTCTTTTAAAGCATATTATGACTCTTTAATAGAAGAATATCCTAACATGGATCATAAATGTTTCATCCAGAAACCGATCTCAATTGAGGATTTGTTAAAACATATAGAGAAAGAGTTGTCTCGATAAAAAAATTGATATTATAATGATGATTGTATTAATATAAGTAAAAGTAACACTGTGATTAGAATGACAAAGTGCATAGCATTTCATTCCTATAAAGGAGGAACCGGTAAAACAACAATTGCAGCCAATTTTGGCGCCCTACTAGCAAAAAAGGGCTATAATGTCTATTTACTGGATCTTGATGTATATGCTCCTAGCCTAGGATCATATTTTGATATAAATGAACCAAGAAAATGGATAAATGATTTTCTTTTAGGAAACGCTTCAGTCGATGATGTCTGTTTGGATATTACCAAGAGAATTTCAGATGATATAAAAGGAAGATTAAATGTAGGATTTGCTAATTCAAGTAAGGAAGAAATTTACAAACTTGAGGGTAATGTATCGAGACAAAGCTCACAGATGCAACTTCTTAGAAATTTTATCCTTTTAAGAGAAGAACTCTTTGTAAAAAAAAATGCAGACTTTGTAATAATTGATACAAGTCCAGGAATTAGATATTGGTCTATTAATACTCTTGCTGTTTCAGATATAGTTATTTTAACTCTAAAAATGGGTGATCTCGATATTGAAGGTACAAAGAAAATGGCTCAAGAGATTTATGGTGCATTCACCAAATTTGGAACATTATGTTATTTATTATTAAATCGTGGGCCTGGTTACTGTTCAATTCCAGAATCTCAACACAATCCAGTTACTATTACTATAGGAAAAAATCCAGGTAGTTCAATTCAGTATGATTCACTTGAAGATTTGTCAAACATAATTGATATAGGTGTAATTTCAGAAATACCTTGCTACTGTGACATTCAATTTAGCAAAAAAGAATTTCTCACTGGACTAAAATATCCAGAACATCCTTTTACCCTCAAACTTTTAAATCTTGCAAATAAACTAGAAACAAATGAAACTTATAGTCAGCAAAAATAAATAACCATAAATAGAAATTATTCTTCTAAAAAAATTAATTTTATCCTTTTTCAGTATAGTATTCATAGTAGTGCCAACAAGGTTATATACTTTAGACTGGAATATCATTCATGCAAAAAATCCATTCTACTTCAAATAGCATAAATGGACTTTTAGATAACATTGATATTTCAAAAATTAAACCATTCAGATATTCTTATCGACGTAATATTACTGAAGATCTACATGAATTATGCTATTCTATAAATGAAAAAGGACTTTTACATCCTATTATTGTTAGAATGATCGAAGATGGTGGAGAATATGAAATAGTTGCAGGCTCTAGACGATATAATGCCTGTAAAATGCTTGGCTGGAGAAAAATTCTTGCTCATGTAGTAGAACTGGATGACAAGGATGCCTTCGAGGTATCATTAATAGAAAATATTCATTCTAAAAACCTCAATCCCATAGAAGAAGCTCGTGCATTCCAAGACTATGTTACCAATTATGGATGGGGAGGAATATCTGATCTAGCCATTAGGTTAGGAAAAAGTGTCAGTTATGTAGATAAACGAATAAGATTGCTTGATCTACCAGCAGATGTCATTGACTCTCTTTCTGCAGGTAGTTTAAGCGTAAGTATTGGAGATGAATTACTTCCATTAAAGGAAAAAGAACAACAGTCAAAGTTAGCCGAGTTGATAAAAAAACGAAAATTATCATCCAGGCAAGTCAGAGAGTTAAAGGCCGAAATGAAAAACTCTGATAATCCCTATGATGTCTTGGACTTTCAAACTAAAATCATTGATATAGATGCAAAAACACAAAAATCATTTGATAAAGCTATTATTGCCATAAGAGTAGCCATGAACAAATTGGCTTCAGTTATTGAGGATGTAGAGGATAATTGGACTGTATATGAAATCCTTTTACAACACAAGAATATGCTACACAGTCAGATAGATATTCTTTACAAAGAAAAGAAAAAGATCTAAAACTATTCATTCTCATTTTATTCATTCATTTATCTTTCACAATTTACACACAAATTTTTCGGCGCCGAAAAATTTTTTCTATCCTCTCTCTTTTTTATTTCTGCAATTTTTACAAATAGGGAAGAATTCGTATTTAAATATGTTAGTTCTTTTTGAAAAAATCCGGTTACTTGAAAAAGTTATAAAATGTAACCTAGATTGATATTACTTTATTATTAAAAATGACACTTTTGATAGTTGTGTTAGATTAAGAAAATAAATTTAGCTGTAAATATAGTATTTTTCTTGTAAGCCAATTCGATAATTCGATAGAAATAAGAAGGATTGAGAACACTCACCTTTATTATAGTTATATTCTATATTTCTCTCTCTTTTTTTGTATTTGTATCTCTTGTCATTTAGTTTAATGTT
>DASSVK010000108.1:0-5892 GCA_035706205.1 Nitrososphaeraceae archaeon
AACATTCTAATGAAGACCCAAATAGTGATAAGATTTTAGAAATTTTAGATCATGAAATCAATTATTAGACTGATTAGAAAACATATAGAAATATGCTAACGACTTCAAGATATATGAATAGCTGATTTTCTTACAGAAAGATATACAAAACCATGAGAATATAACATGAAATTTTAGGATTCCTTTATAGAATTACAAACTCTCATCATCTCAATTTTTCATTAAACAATGTTATTAAGAGATAGAATTTTAATTTTTTTAAAATAAACCTATTTAAGTTCTAAATAATATATTTGATATTTTGGTATATTTATGTAATTTAGAGATTAGTATATTATTTGAGTTTTTGATATTTAAAATAAATAAGAGGAATCAAGAGTAAAAATAGTATAATTATTTTTATTCAAACAAGCCACCAAATGGAGAATCAAAAGATCGCAGATCCTCTTCTGGAGTAAGTGGAGGCTGATCCTCAAACCTGAAACTATCGTCTAGAGGAGAATCAAAAGATCGCAGATCCTCTTCTGGAGTAAGTGGAGGCTGATCTTCATAAGGAGGAGTATAGGGAAAATCACCATATGGCATATCATAAGGTAAATCATATGGTAGGGATGGCGATGGTAATGGGTAATAGGGAGATTGATATGGCGAAGGTGATGGATAAAATATTGGAGAACTTCTATCTGAACCACTATTAAGGATAATTACAAACCCTATAATCACTATCAAGATGAATAATATAATTAAAATTTTTTTTTTTTGATTAATCAATATAGTTAGATAATTATTAAATACTGGAATCGTTATTAATTTTTGCTTTTTGTTATATTTTATTTTATTTGGAAAGAGATAATAGAATTATTCATTTTAAAAGTTAAATTTGACATTATAAAAATTAAATCAATTGTATGCTATTTAGACAAAAATATTATTATAATGCTATAGAGATCGATAGAAAAGGATAAATCAAAATAAGATTAGTTTTATAATAATATGGGATTTTTTGATAAAATTAAAAAAATTTTAAAAATTGATAATAATAATACTAATAACACTATCAGTAATCCATTTATCGATAGCCAAGCAATTGAATCTTTATCATTGGCATGTATAAAATTGGATGAAAATTTAGGTTTAAAAAGCACTGGCAGATGTGGGATTTGTGTAAAGAGTATAAATTCCGAATCCTTTAAGCAAATGAAAGATTATATTGATAATTTATTAAAAGTTACAACAGATAAGAAAAATATTAACTTTGATGTATCATTCAATTCTATAATCGATAATTATGGTTATCTATGGTTTATTATCAAAGGAAATACAATAGCAGAAATAGTAGCTGTAATAAATGCTATTGGAGATAGTATCCATGAAAAAGGTTTTTCACGACAATTATTAGCTAATATATTTGAATTTTCAAGTGGATATAGCGGAAACAACAATGGGCATATAGATAATAACCACTACTTGATATATAATTATAAAATTGATAGATTTTATCCATTTGTCCCCATTACCTCTTCCTCAACTAACAATAGAAAAAGAAGAAATCATGATCAAGAATTAAAGATAATGAAAGAAGTATCTGATACAATAAAAATAGAGGAAAAACTTTCTTTATGGTATCCTATTTGGAATATCCCTTTTTAAAAAATCTTTATATAAATTATCATCCTTCAAATTATAATGACTGATGTTGCAAAAGTAATAGAAATTGTAGGAAGTTCTACCCAAGGATGGGAAGATGCAGTTCAAGTTGCTCTAGATGAAGCAAGTAAAACAATACATGGAATTACAGGCTTAGAAGTAATTGATATGACTGGTAAAGTAGATCCATCATCTGGACAAATCGAAAGTTATAGGGCCACGGTCAAAATCGCCTTTGGAGTAGAACATTCTTAAGTTTTAACAAGTTTCACCATCTTCTTTTTTTTATATTTTCTAACTATAATTATAGTAGACTAATTTAATACTAATTTTAATTTAGTTCATCTCACCATTTTTATGATTAATTTTTTCGCATTTTATAATTATCTCATTAATATATCGTTAATATATTAAAATTCTAATTTCAACAAGATAAACCTTTTTAATAATAACATCATAGTCAAATGGTGACTTAATTCTTATAATTACCTACCATCACAAAGAAAAATTGTTCTGTAAATTCTGGAATTTAAGAAAAAGTTAGTAAGAGAATATACCTATACTTGTTTTTAGGATTTTAGTTTATTTTTTAAATAATATCGATACAAGAAATAACCTCCTCCAATTATAATAACTAGTATAACTAATTGAGTTAAAAATTTTAGAACTATTATTCCAACAATTATTAATAATACAATTATAAGAATATTCTTAATAAAAGATTTATTCATAATAGAATAAATTCTTATATTATACTAATTATTATACTTTGCTTTAATTTCTAATATGTGAATGCCAATTTTAATTTTACAAACAACAAGATAATTATTAAAAATATATAATTCTAATAGAAAAAATATAGTTGGATTCAACTTTTAAATAAATATATATTTCAAAAAAGAATAAATAGGAAACTAATCATCTGAAATTATTCCTTCTTCTTTAAAAATTTTTGTTGCTTCTTCAATAGAAATATCTGATTCTGGAACTATGACATCAGATTCGACAATTTCTTTATCATTTATAGGTTGACCATTAGATGTAATTAAGTTTTTCATTTCTGTTAATTTGGATTGTAATTCTTTTTGAGTAAGTTTACGGTCACTTGAGTCTAAAGAAATATTTTCAATTAAATCAACTATAGAGTTATCAATTTTATTTATTTTGTCTAAAATTTCTGAAGTGACCTTGAATTGACCTTGACCAGATATTCTTATAATAATATCATTTGTACTCATATTATCTCACACTAATTTACAAATATGATAATTAAGTTTTTCCTGTTTCTGCTTTTAATTTTGCCAATTCTTGATCAACCGATCTATCTAAAGAAACTTTATCAAGTTCTTGTTCAATATCTGTACCACTGGAAGAATAGGGTTGTGTAACATCTGTTAAAACTCCCGAATCTATCATTTCATCTAATGCGGATGCCTTGGCCTTCATATTTTCTGTCTTTTCTTCGACTCGATTTAGTACCATACTAAGATCATTCATTTCTTCTGATATCCCTGTCACATTTTCCTTTATCTTAACTTGAGCTTCAGCAGCTGAATATTGTGCTTTTATCATTTCTTTACGTGTCTTGAATTCCTCAATTTTAGTAGAAAGCCGTCTTTCTGCATTTTCTAATTTTATTTGTTCCTTTTCTATATCCTGAATCTGTCTTTCTAACTCTTTAATTTGTATAATAACCATATTTTTTCTTTCTAACGCTACACGGGCTAAATCTTCTCTATTTGATTCTAGTGATCGACGAGCTTGTTGCTCTAAAGTCTCAATGTTAGTACTAAGTTTTGCTTTTTGCATTTCAAGACGTTTTTTTGAAGTTACAACTTGTGTTATATCTCGTCTTAATTTGTTTATTAATTCATGTTGTTTTTCAAAAGAATAATTTAGCATTTCATTAGGGTCTTCAAATTTATCAGCAACAGAATGAGCCTTTGCTTTAAATATTGAAAGAAAACGATCTAATAATCCCAATATTAAAATATAATAATATCAAATATTTAAGTTTAGTTATAAGATATTTAATACAATACTTTTTCACTTTTGAGATGCAGAAATTTAATAGTCAGACATAAAACAAAAGTAGTTAATTTTATTATTTTACCATTATTATTAGACTATAATTAATTATTATTCTTTAATAACTATTACAATATTAGTATGTAGGTTATAATAAAATTAAGAAATTAATAAGGAAATTTATGATCTTGTTATTATATTAAGTCTTTACTAAAGTAATAGCATCAAACAAAAATAAAGTAACAACTTAGATAATTATTGCAATATATAATTTAAAAAAATTTTTGAAATTTGGTTAACATATTTCGCTAATAATTACATTTAATTTTTTGCAGAATTACAATGCAAATAAGTAAAATAAAGAGAATAAATTTTTTATCTACGTTGGTTTTCCTTCACTGTTGGTATATTAACCATAATTTAAGAACAAAACCTGTCCTGTTGGATTAAATTTATTCTCAATGTATCCATTTTCTATTTCAGACATATTCAATGCTCTATTCCATAATCTTATTTCATCAACATCGCCTGTAAAGAATTTATCTTCATTCAACGAGTTTGCTCCTATCCTTAATGGTTGAGTTCCAGTATTATCTGGTGTTTCCTTAATAAATAACTTATTTCCTATAGGTTTTCCATCAACAAATAAGAATAATGCGGATCCGTTAAATGTTAAAGCTCCATGATGCCAATTTCCATCATTATATTTTTCCCTTGATTGAATAATGAAATCTTCTCCTGCAGGAGTCTCAAAACCGCCGGCTAAGCCATTCTCTTCATTAATCCAAAATCCATAATTCAAATTCATTCCTTCTTCATCTGTATTCATTCCCCCTTTGTTTACAATATGACCAGGTTCAGTATTATTCTGAGTGGTCCTAAACCAAGCAGCTAAAGTAAACTCAGTAAGATTCAAATTATCACTATTAGGAATTTCTTGGAACTTTGAATCTGTCAATGTTAGGAAAGGTTCATGTTTATATTTTGTATCATTTGCTGATTGTGCATCAGCTTTAAAGTCATCGATAGGAAAAAAAGAGACAGCAATGATAGTAAATAAAATTGATGTGATAGTTAATGATAGTAATTTTTTACTATTGTTTTGCATGATTAGAAAGAGAATAAAAAGTATAAATAGATGACCATGAATTTTTCGGTTTCTTATCATATAGAGAAATAATATAAAATAATTATAACATATAATTATAACATATAATTCGTTATTTAATACATCTTTACACCAAAAATTTTTCTTAATGAATAAATACAAGTTAAAAGAAATTTCAAGATAACAGAAAAAAAGTGAATCTTTCAATTAAGAATCTTATTGAATGTTAATGCTATCGAGCTTTTGATAATTAATAATAATAGATTAATATAAGATTTTCAATTATTAAAAATTATCATAAAATTTAATTGTTAAAATATTTAAATTATAAAAATTCCTTTTACTTTATTTTTATATCAAATCTTCACAAAATATAAATAAAATTTATTGACTATATGATTGTACTAAATATTATACAAAAAAAATTTTTTAGGTATTGTTATTGCTATTATTTAATGATGTTAGTCGTCAATGTACTTTGTATTACACTTTTTAAAGTCTGAGTTACAACTGGAAGAATTCTTTGATCATTTAATTGTGGTATTATATAATCATATTTGAGATGTCTGCTTTCTACTAAATCTGCAATAGCATATGCAACATTGACCATCAAATGATCATCCAAGACTTTAACTCGCAGGTCTAATAAAGATCTGATTACTGATGGAAAAACTACAGCATTGTTAACTTGGTTAGGAAAATCAGATCTGCCAGTGGCAACAATTTTTGCACCAGCATCTAAAGCATCTTGAGGCAATATTTCGGGATCAGGATTACTTAATGCAAAAATTATTGGATCTACATTCATAGAAGATATCATTTTATCATTTAAAACGTTACCCTTTCCAGAAACACCTATCAAAACATCAGACTCTTTCATTACTAAATCCAAAGAACCCTCAATTTGTGCAGGATTAGTTTTAGAAGCCATTTGAGATTTGAATGGATTATTTATTAGATCTCTTCGTTCTTTATAAATTGCACCTTTGCTATCAACTACTATTATATTTTTACATCCTGCAGAAGTAAGAATGTTAGTTATTCCATATCCTGCTGATCCTGAACCTAAAATTACAACTTTAATTTTTTCTAATTGTTTTTTTATGAGT
>DASSVK010000109.1:0-10343 GCA_035706205.1 Nitrososphaeraceae archaeon
AAAGAAGAAGACGAAGAAGATAGTGACTCAAAAGAAGAAGAAGAAGAAGATAGTGACTCAAAAGAAGAAGACGAAGAAGATAGTGACTCAAAAGAAGAAGACGAAGAAGACACTAATTTCGAATCAAAATATATACCAAGTGACAAAATAAATTTAAAATATGATAAATTCGGAATTGAAAAAATATATCCTTCAAAAATTGGCGGAGAAGAATGGTTTATGAATATGAATAATGTTTTTGATGATAGTCAATTTTACCCATTTGGAGTTTCTGATTCAAAATTTGAGGATTCTAACTTGGAAATTATACAAAATGAAGATGGATCATGGAAACTTAAATCAAATGATGACCTAGCCAAAGTTAGAATGAATGTACATACATCAGAAGGTTATCAGCCGAAGCAAATTGAATCTCTAGACCACTCGGAATTAGCAGAAAATGGATATATGCAATCAGAAAAAGATTGGAAAAATGTTGAAATTACAGGATATATAAAATTAAATAATAATAACATTCCACTATCTGAAGGCAGATTTACATGGTATGCTAGGGGAGGTCATCACACAGACAGTGAACCTTGTGAAGGAGTAGCATACAAAGGAGATATTTTCTTCTCAGGTGATAGTCGATTTGCAAAGGAACAATGGCATATCAACTATTTTTTTAGTGACATTAAAAAAGATTTGAAACCTATCAAAGGAAAATGGATTGGCTATAAATTCGTATTATATAATACAGAAGATCAATCTAATCCGTCTAGGACAATAGTAAAAATGGAAAGTTGGATTGATTATAATAATAATGGGAAATGGGTTAAAATTAACGAATATGTAGATAATGGAAAATGGGGAAACAAAGGCAAAAAATGTGACGGTAAAAAGGATCAGCTAATTACATGGGGAGGACCCATTGCGACATTTCGTTGGGATGAAGCAGATGATGTAGATTTTAAAAATTTTAGTGTTAGAGAAATTCAACCTTTGTAACTTATTCAGCTTTACTTTTTGAAAAGTATTTAAAGGTTAATTGTAAAGAAACACAAAAATTTTGCAAATAGTATTGTTGCAATACTATTTCCATATATATATCATGATGACGGAAAAACCTTTATTATTACAAAAAAAGAGCAGCCTAGGAAAAGAGCAATCCCAATTTATTCTTAAATTAATATCTTCAAATACATAAATTTTTAAAAAAGATAATATATATATTAAGTGGGAATGAGGTAATATGCTGCTCCAGTCTGAGGTAAAACAATGAAGTACTCGCGACGAACTGACCCATATTGAATATTTTGTAACAAATATGATAAAATAATTTATACCATTATGTATAATATTAACTGTTAGATATGGAATTATCTTATGATTATCCACTGTATAGACCACCTTCAGAAGCAAATTCCTTAATTTTTCAAGTAACACTAGGATGCTCATTCAATCAATGTTCTTTTTGTGACATGTATAGATCTAAAAAATATGTAGAAAGATCTTGGAAAGAAATCAAAATGGAAATAGATCTTTCTTCAAAATATTATCCTGAGACTGAAAGGATTTTCCTTGCAGATGGAGATGCATTGAATCTTCCAACAGAAAGATTAGTTCAAATATTAGAATATATCTATAAAAAATTTCCTTTATTAGAAAGAGTTTCCACTTACGCTATGCCTAAAAATTTACTCCAAAAAACTGATTCTGAATTAATGATTTTAAAGAATGCAGGTCTAAAAATGTTTTATGTAGGAATAGAAAGTGGGAGTGATATTATTTTAAGAAAAGTTACAAAAGGTGCTACATATAATACTATTTTACAAAGTTGTAAAAAAGCCAAAGAAAGAGATTATATTCTTTCATGTATGGTTATACTAGGATTAGGTGGTGAACAATATACTATGGAACATATTGAGGGTACAGCAAAGATAATTAGTGAAGTGTCTCCCGATTACGTTGGAGCATTAAATCTTCATTTAGATGAAGGTATTTATAATGAATTTATGACTAAATTTAATGAACCTTTTAAGTTTTTAAATGATTTACAGATATTAGATGAACTAGAACGACTTATTTATAATATAAACCCGTATTCTCCGATCATATTTAGAGCTAATCACGCATCAAATGTTTATGCAGTTAAAGGGACTTTACCTACTGACAGGGAAAAAATGTTAGAATTAATTAGGCAATTGAAAAATCATCCAGAAATGTTAAAACCAAAAATATTAAGAAGATTTTAATAAATCTAAAAAATTGAATAATAAATTATTTGCAATATTTTTGATATTTTTATTTTTTTAACCATCTCAGTTTATTTCACTGGCTTAAACCTTAAAATAGCACCTATTTTACCAAGACTTGCTAGTTGCGCACCTTCTTCTGTTTTTCCCGATATTACTTCTAATCTTGAACCAACCATTATAGAAATCTCTTCTAAATACTCTATAATATCTTGTTCTATTGATTCTAAATCTTGACTCCCACATTTTTGACAAGGATTTGATATTAAATCTTGCTTTACAGAAACTAATTCGTTTCTATCAATAAATTTTTCTTGAATATGTTGACATTTATTACATTTAATTTCTAATCTAATAAAGGTAATATCATCAGTTACAAGAACTAAATCTACATAGCCATTTTTTAATGCATCTATAACTTCAAAAATTCCATATATACCAAGTCCTTTTCCAGTATAGACTTCGCTCATAAAATTTTTAATAATTTTTTTTTCTTCCATTAATCTATAATCTGCCATTATTCCTTGTTCGTTAACTTTGTCTATAATCTCGCGTACACCCTCACTTCCAGAATAAGAAGAATCTAAAACTGCAATAACATTATTTTGTAATCTATAATCTAAATATTCTTCTTTAAGAAAGCCATCTTTTGTGGGTCCTGGACCTCCGATAATTAATCCTTTTATGTTATATTCATCGATAAAGATTTTTTTTCCATAATCAGCAACTCTATGATAATATTCATTTAATTCATTGTCTCTGAGTCTTTCAAATCTTCTAGCGGACTGACCACCTTGTCTATGTTTTCCTGCTACTCCAGATGTCAAAGACTCAACTACTTCCCACCTATCACCTGTTAGTATCCCAAAACCGGCTTCTTGTGTATCTAATGATAATATACCTATTACTTTGTCATCTTTCATCATATCTTTAAGATGGTCAATCCAAAAATGATCGTCGCATCTATAGAGATTAATCTGAATAGGTTTTGGAGGTATAACAGAATAGATTTCTATTTTTTCGGTTCCTATGCCTTTCCCGGTAGGAATAGCGCCACAGAAAATAACCAGACCGTTATCAGGAGGCTCTTTATATAATTTAAGATATTCTATAGTTCTACTTAATGCATCTTGTACATGGTTTCTAGTTAAATCAGATTTGATATTAGATGCTGTTCCTGCCTCATTTCTCAATTGAGATACTATATCATATATTGGTCTTCTCGGAGGAATATAAACAGTCACAAGTTCTGTTCCATGGCCGCTTATATTTCCAAGTTTATTAATCATTTTATTTAATTTGTAACGTCTAACAGAATCCCATTTACTTTGTTTATCTTCAGAAGATGACATGTATCAGAAAAGATTTTGCTCTTTCAGACTATTTTATTGTTATTATAATTAATTTTTAAAAGTTTAAAATGTAATTAACTATACTCATATAGATATAATGTGATTTTTCTATACCCATAGTTTTTATTTTTTATTTTACGTATTTATAGATTATAAATATCAAAGTGATATTTACATTTATAATGCTTCCAGGTTTAGAATACATTAAACAAACTAGGTTGAAATTAGGAATTACTCAAAGGAGATTAGCATCTTTAACTGGAATAAGTACATCAATGATCAATCAAATTGAAACAGGAAGATGTAAACCCAGTTATGATACTGCAAAGAAAATTTTTGAAATATTAAGTACTATGGAAGGTAAATCCTCAAAAAAAGCAGGGGATATTTGTAGCCGTAATATAATATTTGCACAAAAAGATGATATACTTTATAGTGTTGTTGAAAAAATGAGACTGCACTTTGTTAGTCAAGTTCCTATTTTTGAAGGTCAAAAAATTGTTGGGATTGTTTCTGAAGATAGTTTAGCAAAGAGAATGGTAGAAAATGACGAAAAAAACCTTAAAAATATAACTATTGATACAGTTATGGAACCTTCTCCACCTTTAGTAGATTCAGGAACACCTGCTAAGGCATTAGTTCCTTTAATAAGATTTGCAAAATGTATTCTAGTTACTGAAAAAGGCAATGTAATTGGAATAATAACTACAACAGATATACTGAAAATGGTAGAATAATACCTAAAAATTATATATTAAAGTGCTCAAAGTTTCTCTAAACCAATACAACAATCAGCACATCCTATGCATTTATTACATAAATTCAAGCTCTTAGATTCATGAAGTATTGTTCCGCACAATGCACATTCTTTTTTACCCATTATAAAGATAAAAGGTACAAGATATTTAAATTATACTTAAATAATTCTGTTCCGGGTAGAATTACTTTTGAATGCTTATTGTAATTGATGATATATTTATCATATATATTCTATTTGATAAAAAATTTTTGTTCACTACAACATATATCAGGTTTTCCTCTTCTAGTCATGGCTGTACAACTTTGGGAATTTTGAATTTAAATAAAGTTATTTACGTTGATCTAACATTTCACCGTAATCGTTGTTATATTGAAAATTATCAATTTGAATATCATGCTCTATTTTTCCATATTTAAGAGGGTTTTGAACTAAATAATCAGTATATACTTTATAATCCCCATCTTTATACTTAATTTTTTCTTCCTTTTCACCATATACAACGAACTCATCTTTAAATAATAACTGGTTTAATATTGAAATAACATTTAATACAATAATCATTATAAATAAAATAATGTTACCTTTTGATTTATACATGAGTTTCTTTTCATATTAAAATATATCTAGAATAGGATTCTATTTAGAATTACATTTTAGCATTATTTTTTTAGTGATAATATTGCTTTTCTAAATCCTAAGATTTTCTGATAATATTTAATAGAAATAATTAACTATATAGATAATAACATCAGTTAATGCTTAATGATAATGTGAAGGTAAATACGTCTTTATCTAAATACAAAAAAATAAATCATATTGGATTAATTAGAATCATTTAAGATATCTGAACACAATTATTCTGAATATGGAATAATAACCAGAATTAGAATAGATTCTATTTTTGTCACTTAGGTGCTATTTCTGAAGACAAGTTAGTAAGAATTTATTATAAAGAATGATAATATTTTTCTTAAATAACTTTTTTAGAAAGTTTTTTTTGATAAAATATTAAAGTCATAATACAAATATTATTTTGGGTCTAGAATAATATGATTAAAATAACTTTAATTACAATTATTTTACTTTTGGCACCAACACTTTTTGCTATACAATTTAACTATTCTCAAGAAGATGGAAATTCTGATATTTCGGAAAATATTCCAGATAACTCTCAGCAAATTAAGCCAAAGATAGATGTAGAGATTGAAGGTACTGCAAATGATGATAAAATTAGAGGAGGTACAGGGGATGATAAGATAACAGGTGAAGGAGGTTATGATACATTAGAAGGAGGAGATGGGAAGGATAAGATAGATGGTGGAGAAGGCGATGACAAAATTAAAGGAGGAAAAGGCGATGACAAAATTAAAGGAGGAAAAGGCGATGATAAGATAGAGGGTAGTCAAGATAATGATCAAATAGAAGGAGGTGAAGGAAATGACTCTTTGAAGGGCGGTAAAGGAGATGATGAGATTCAAGGAAATATAGGTAACGATAAACTTGAAGGAGGTGAAGGCATCGATGAAATGGAAGGAGGAGAAGGTGCAGATAGTTTTATTTGTGATAGTTTAGACAAGGTTATGGACTTTGATTCCAAAGAAGGAGATACAATCTCTGGCCAATGTACATTTGAAGATAAATCTGCTCCTAATAATCAGGGAAATATACTCGCTCAAACAACTAATCCATAACCATTAAAGAATTTTTATTTTTATTCTTAATTCTTTGAAGCTAAATTTTTTCAGTCTAGATAGGCAAGATAATAATATTTTATTAATATAATAAATTATTATAAAAAGTATTTATTTTAAATATTTTTTATAATTATTTTATATGTTCTGTTAAATAATATTCTATAATTTGTAAAAACGTAGAATATTTTATCTTTTATAATACAAATGGAATTTTTCAATGCAATTCATACGAAAAATAGCAAAAAGGCATATTTTATAACCATAATTAGGATACATATTTTTTTTTTTAAAAAGACTTATTAATAATGAGAACGTTAATAAGATATGTGTGGAATATGCGGACTAATTAGTAAACATTCTACTAATGTGACACCTCTTACTAAAACAATGATGATATCAATGAACAAAAGAGGTCCTGATGGAACTGGTCTATTGATAGATAATAAAGTTTATCAATATGAATCACCTGAAAAAATACTTTGTACTAGTTCTAATGCTAATACTAAACTAGCTTTAGGTCACATCCGCCTTGCCATAGTAGGCGAGAGTAATTATATTCAACCTTTCAAGAGTTGTGATAACAGATTAGTAATGGAACATAATGGAGAAATTTACAATTATAAAATGCTTAAAGAAAAATTAAAAAAAGAACATAAGTTCGTATCAAATACTGACAGTGAAGTTGTAGTCCATTTACTTGAACATTACTATAAAGAAACCGAATTTTCTGACCTTTTAAAAGCAATAAGGAAAACAGTGGCAGATTTAGATGGTATATATGCTCTTGCTATAAAAGATCAAAATGAAGATAAAATTTATCTAGTTAGAGACAGATTAGGAATAAGACAGATATACTATGGCCAGAGTGATAAGGTTATAGGCTTTGCTTCCGAACGTAAAGGCCTTTGGCAGATAGGTATTAAAGAACCTACAATCTCACTATTGCCTGGTCATTGTGTAATTTTATCGGATAAAATATCTCCTCCCATTAAAATATCCGAGCCACCTATTAACTACAGTAACGAACCTACTTTTTCAAATTTGGAAGATGCAATATTATCTTATAAAATGGCTTTGTATAATTCTATCAAGAAGAGGTCACAGGATCTTTCTAGAATTGGAATAATTTTTTCAGGGGGGATTGATAGTGTACTTATTGCTAAAATTACAAAAGAATTGGTTCCTAACGTTACTTGTTATACTAGTGGAATAGCAGGTTCTGATGATATAAAGTTTTCAAAGATTATTGCAGATGAATTGGATTTGGATCTAAAAATCAACGAATTGGATGTAAAAGATATTGAAAATATGCTGCCCAATATCTTAAATATAATTGAAACTAATAATAGTACTCAAGCAGAAGTATCTATTCCCGTTTTTGGAGCATTGAATTTAGCAGCTAAGGATGGTCTCAGAGTAGTATTTACAGGTCAAGGTGCAGATGAGTTGTTTGGAGGATATTCATGGTATGGAAAGATTTTTTCCAAATACGGTTATAAAAAACTGAAAGAATATATGATACAAGATTTGCTGTTGCTATACAAAGAAACTCTTGAAAGAGAAGATAAATTAGCTATGGCAAATAGTATTGAAATGAGAGAACCATTTTTAGATTCAGAGGTCGTAAAAACTGCTACCAGCATTAATATGAATCTAAATATAGTCAATAATAATGATATTTTTGGAAAACGTGTTCATCGAGAATTAGCGATACGAGTAGGAATACCCAAGTATATTGCATATAGAGAAAAACAAGCTGCACAACATGGTGCAGGAATTCACGGAATCTTATCAAAAATTGCAGAGAAAAATGGGTTTAATAAAAAAATGGTAACCAAGGAATACATAGCAAATATTGCAAAAAGAGAAAAAATAGGTAGCTCTGAACGCTATGGTTATTTATTTGATGATAAAATTTCTTGGAATTCTGCAACATGGGTTCAATTATATCTAGACAAACTGACTAACTTGAATCAAATCGCATGTGAAATAAAAAGATAAAATGTATTAAAATTTTTTAGAAAAGAATATGTTCATCTGACTTATACCTAAAAGCCAGATGAAAAGCGATATTATTACATATCAACCTGCTTTATTAGTAATAGATGTACAAAATGGTTTTATGAGTAAAGGTGGTTCTTATGATCTTCTTGGTATGAAAATATCAAACTATCAGAAGATTATTCCTAAATTAAAAGAATTAATATCAATATGTAGAACATATGATGTCCCTATATTTTATACACAAGCAGTTAGAGAATCATCTGGAATAGATCTTTTAACTAAAACACATAGAATTCTCCCAAAATCAAGAGAAGAAAGAATAAAAAAGAGACCTATTTGTGTGAGAGGAACATGGGATGCTAAAATTGTTGATGAAGTAAAACCAACCAGCAAAGATCATGTTGTTATTAAAAGAAGAGATTCAGCCTTTCAAGATACAGAAACAGAAGTTTGGTTAAACAGCTTAAAAGTAAATACCTTGATCTTTTGTGGGATAGATACATCAATTTGTGTTGAAACATCACTTAGAGATGGTTTTAATAAAGGCTATGACGTAATTCTTATTGCCGATGCTACCGCTTCAGCCAATATTAGACATTATAAAACCACAATAGAACATGTGAAAGAATATTATGGCTTAGTAATGAAAGTTAAAGAAATTAAAGAGGTACTAGAAGCAAAGAAGAATGGGATGTACTTGGATAAGATTAAAATGATAAGAGAGAAAAAGAACTTGCTTGAACCAGAGGCTAGTTAATTTAAAACTAGAAAAAGTAAATCTTTAGAATTGAGAAAATAGTTTAAACCAATTAGTTATATGAAATTAGAAATAAAAATTAGTGTTGATGGCCACAACCACAACCACCCATATGACTCTCTCCTTGACTTTCTTTCTCTAGACAAGAGGGACACTTAGTCATACTTGTTTCTGACATGAATGCTGTACCGCATGAAGTACATTTTAATTTTTGAATTCCTTCCATAAGGAAGAATATCAATACATCCCTATTAAAACTTTAACTACATAATACAAATATCAACTTTATTAAATTATATAATAATCGTGGTTCTATTGACTTTTTATACTAGAATTTAATATATGTTCAACCTCATATTATCGTGAATAGATAAAATCAATAAAAAACATCATATATTTTTAATATTTTAAAAGTTTAAATTCAATATAAGTAATTTTATTAAAAGGGAGTAACAATAAACAATTACAGACTAATAACATTATATTTAAAATAATAATATATTATAATTCTTGAACATTGATAAAAAGGGTATTAGGGTTTTGGCCATAGCCGAAAGTTTTAGAAAAGAAAAAACTAGGTCGATTTTGACAGGTATTGTAATGAGAAAAGATCTTATCATCGATGGTATAATTTTTGGTAGTGCAACAATTGGAGGAGATGATGCTACACAAAATATTATTAAAATGTATAGGAGTTTACAGAGAAATGATATTAATTTTCTGTTATTAGATGGCTTGATTATAAGTATGTATAATATCATAGATGGAAAAACAATACATGATGACATAGGTATTCCTGTTATAGCGATTACATTTAAGAATTCTCAAGGAATAGAAAATTCTATTATAAGACATTTTCCGTCTAATTATCACAATAAATTAGAAAATCTAAAGAAACTTGGAAAAAGAAATTTGGTATTACTTAAAACCGATAAATTTTTATGGATACGAATATGGGGCATAAAAATTGATGATGCAATTAAACTTTTAAATTCGTTTCTAATTCAAGGATCTATTCCAGAACCAATTAAATTAGCAAAAATGATTTCTCATGCTTATTTAAATACAATAAATTGATAATAATCAATATATTAATAAGAATAGAAATAAAAAAGGTTACAGAACTTACTTTTTGTTATCAAAGTCTGTAAACATAAGGTATTAAATTTTTATTGGGCAGAAGCAATTAAATACTAATTTTTATTATCTATGGTTATCATCTCATAATTTTTAGAATTAAGATTTCTAAATTATATAATATTTAATTGATATAATATAAAAAGATAAAAACATAATTAAATTGAGAGTCTTTTTACTATTTAAAAAACAATTATTAATAGAAAAAGTAACAAAATCAGAATAAGGTTATGTAGATAATTTTACTGCTAACTATTACAATTTAATTTTTATTTTTACTTTAATCTCTATTTTCAATGCTAGAAAAGCAATAGAGCATACTCTAGTTATTTTATCAAAAACCATGAAATGATTATATAATTTAATGTACTTTCAATAATATGAGTGAAAGAACAGGATTAGATA
>DASSVK010000110.1:0-9565 GCA_035706205.1 Nitrososphaeraceae archaeon
GAATTCTCATCATTGTTATTCATGAATATATTTTAACATTATAAGTTATTAGGATTTATTATTATAAATATCAAAAGATGAATATATACAAAATAATATAATAGGAAATTTAGTTTCAATTAAAAATATTTTCTTGAAATATGAATTTATAGTTTTAATCTTTTAACATATAATTCCTTCTTGTCATCTATTTGCATATACATTTTGAAAAATATAAGTAACTATTTCTAAATATATTATAATTAATATTAACAAAAATTGGCTTCAATTATTATATAGAATATTATTTACTATCTATATTATGAAAAGTCTTATTCTTCTTGGCTTAATGACAATTATGTCATTTATAGTCATAACTTTGATTTATACAACGGCTTTTGCACAATCAACTAATCAAAGTTCAACATTACAATCACCTCAACAACAACAAAATTCCTTTTGTAAACTAACTGAATCTGATATGTTAGGTCCTTTCTATAAGGAAGGCGCTCCATTTAAACAACGACTTGGTGAAGGAGTAGAAGGAGAACGACTAATAATAACAGGAAAGGTTATGGATATGAGATGCCAACCAGTTCAAGATGCTATACTAGATGTCTGGCAAGCTAATTCAACTGGAGAATATGATAATGAAGGATTTACTCTCAGAGGCAAAGTTAAAACAAATAACGATGGAATCTATCTTATAGATACTATAATTCCAAAAGAATATTCTGCAGGAGATATATCTCGTCCCGGTCATATACATCTAAAAGTTGGAGCTCCTAATCAGCCAACATTAACTACTCAATTATACTTTGAAGGAGATCCCTATCTCACTGACTTTGAAGATAAATCATTGGTAATGAAAGTTACAGAGGAGAATGGAACGAAAAAAGCTAATTTTGATTTTGTAATTGAACATTATGATGAATATGAAAAATAGATTTATTTTTATTTTTTAAACAAAAGATGGAAACTTAATATTAATAATTTAAATTACAATTAATAGATACTCTTGATAATATCTAGTATTACTGAATGATATAATTTTGATAAAAAATACATTTACAAAAAAGACAAGAAAAAATTAGAAAAATTAATTCTTTATACTGATCATTCTATACCTTATTATATCAAGAATCTCAATCATGATGATTTATCTGGACTCAAACTAACAGCTGTGAAATAGCTAAAACAAATCTATCAGATCATGCAAATCTATTCAGCGCAAATTTGACTTATGCTAATCTTACTAATGTTATAGCAAAAAACACATTTTTCAAAGGAGCTGTATTATAACAAGCTTTACTCAATAATGCGGAATTTCAACAGGAAAAAATTGAGGGTGCTAATCTAAATTTATCTTCGTTCTTAAAAGCAAATTTATCTGAAGCTTATTTTGTTGTAGCTCGTTTATTTAGAACAGATTTAAGAGGAATAATACTTACCGAGTCTGTATTAATTATCTAGTAATGAATATCCACATATATTACAGAATCTAGAGTTTTCAGGACAAATATTATTACATTTTAGGCAACTAGAATTATCATTATTTTCATTTTCAATTCTTCTATGTAAATCATTATAGAGTGTATCAATAGATAAAATCAAGGAAGAATACTCGTGTTTATTTAATAATTCAAGTTTGCTAATTTTTTCCTTTATTGTTTTTTTAGATTCTTCTTCAATGTTTAATTTGGGTTTGAGCCTTGATTCTATGAAACCTGCACCAAGTGTAGAAATTAATACTCCTAATATGCCAATTCCAACAATCATTAAAATACTAGCTATGATTTTTCCTTCAACAGTAACAGGATAAATATCTCCATATCCTACTGTAGTAACAGTTACTATTGCCCACCAAAAAGCATCTCCTAAATTTGTTACCTTACTATCAGGAGCATTTCCCTCAACTAAAAATAATCCTATTGCTCCTCCACTTACAGCCATACCTGATACTGCTACAATATAGAGTAAACGATTATTTGTCTGAGCTGAAAAAGACAATATTTGTGAATAAAGATTGATGACTCTAAATAGCCGAATGAATCTTAACAGTCTGAAAATTACATTAAGATATGAATAACTTTCAAACATTCCAAATAGTAATAAAGGAATCAATGCTGGAATCTCATACAAATGTTTAAGGATAAAAATATGGATGTTTTCTTTTGATTCTCTCATTCTCAAGTAAAAATCTATAACTAGAAGAGCAGTCACTAGTAAATCAAATGAATATATCATAATTTCGATTGATTTAGTAGGATTATCGATAAGCTGATAGATAATAATTCCAACAGATACAGCAGTAAAAGCAGAAACTAAAATTTCTCGTTTCTCTTTGCTCTTATGAAGAATTTTTTTAAATATCATTATTTTAGTATTTATCTTGAACCTAATATTTCTGTGATTCTAAAACATATAATATTATTAGTTACTTAATTTACATTTACAAGAAACTATAGATGTATTTCCATTAAGATATTAATTTCTTCTTTTAATGAACTACAAAATTGTGTCAAAATCAACAGTTGATACACCGCCGAGCCCGTCTAGTATCATCTAATACATTAGGCATATTATTTATTTTACTGATTAATGCAAAAAAAAGAAAATTAGGATACAGAAGAAATTTTAATTTATTTTCTTGTGAGTTTCAATTTCAGCAGTTCCATACTTATATGTAATCTGCAATCTATCACCTATATCATAATTACAGTTTGAAATTGCTCTAGGATGATCTTGACTGTTAACAACACATTCTCCATCACTTTTACTGATTATTGTGACTTGTTCAGTAATTGTTTCTGGAAACAAATTTTGTATTGGAGTAATAAATAAAGCAAATACTAGAAAAATTCCTACTATACTAATTCCAAATATCAACGCTAGTTGTCTGTTTGATATACCTTGATTTTCTCCAGCATCTATCTCATGTCCATAACTCATATAGTATTTATTGTAATTATCCTATAAAGTTATTATATATTAATAAATAGCGATGAAAATGCTCATTCAGCTTCCCACTATAACATCAAGTAGTTGAAACCCTTTAATTAAATAATAATTATTAATTTATCTGACTACTATTCAATAAAACAAAATAATAAAAACAAAGAAAAAGAAATAGTCTTTAGCCCAAATATTTTTTTAGAAAAGATATAGTCTTTTCCCATGCAGCTTGAGTTTCCTCTGGTGCATAATTATCACCAGATGGATTTGCAAATGCATGTCCTACTCCTTTGTAGATGTAAATTTCATTAGTTATTCCATTTGCATTTAATGCTTCTTCAAATTTCTTTACTGATTCTATAGGAATTGATTTATCTTGATCTCCAAATATTCCAAGTACCGGCCAATGTATTTTTGAAAGTGTTTCTGGTTCTGTTACCAATCTGCCATAATATATTATTGTAGCTGATAATGAATGTTCCTCACTATTTAATGCTAATTGCAATGATTGTTGTCCTCCAAAACACCAACCCAATGAAGCAATTTTGTCTGGATTAACATTTGGAAGAGAACTAAGATATGTTACGGCTGACCTTAGATTTGCTATTGCACCAGCTGGATTATCTCTTATAGTTTGGGTAAGCTCTGACGCTCGCTTTTGATCTGTAGTAACTTCACCATTAAACAGATCTACTGCTAATATTACGTATCCTTCTTTAGCAAGGAGATTTGCCATACTTTTTATATTTTCATTTAACCCTTTGTTTTCATGAATCATTACTATTGCTGGTAATGTATTGTTACTCTTTGCAGTGATATTAGTTTCAACTGATGATGTTAACGTTGGATATACAAGATAACCAGACACCTTCTCAAAATAATTAACTGTTTTATTTTCTAATTGAACAGAAGAATTTTTGCCATTTGATTTGATAAGATCCGTAACATTTTTTGAACTACCACTTATAAATGATAGTTGTTGTTGTCCTTCTGCCAAAGAAAGAAAATTATGTAATGGAAAAATCAAAGAACTTGTAAGAATCATCAACGATACAAAACAACATATCAAGTAAGATGATTTATTCATTAATGTATTAGATATAATATTATATTTAATGCTTGAAAATAATAGTAATTATATGGCAGATCACAATTCGTATAAACTAAATTCTTTATATTAAATATAATAGTAAAAATTAATTTTGGATAAACCCTTTTGCTTATTATTTCACAAATTTCTTTTTTATAGTTTATTATACTTTTGTTTATTAAAATGGTAAAAAAATTTACTATATTGCTATATGCTGCTGCTGCAAGTACTTTGATTGCAGGAGTATTACACCTAAACAAGGTTATAGACACTATCAGTAGTGGTGAAGAGATCAGTAGTGCTGATATTTTGTTTTTAGTTGGAGGAATAGCACAAGTATTTTGGATTGTTCCTATAATTAGACAATGGGGAAAGACATGGTATTCTATAGGCATAGTAGGAACAGCAGTATTTATATTACTATGGGTAATTACTAGAATACCTGAAAATCCAATAACAGGAAGAGCTGGTCCAATAAATGCTGAAGCAATAATAATACAAGTATTTCAAATTGCTTTCATTATCCTTAGTATAATCATCTTGATTAAAAGTGCAAAAGCTAAATATAGTTGAATTAAAAATATTCGATGCACATAATATTGTATATGTAATTTCTTAATATTTTCTTCTGCTGGATATTTTATTTTAAATATAATTGAAGGATTAATTTTAGAAAAATTTTAAATAATATATCTTTACTATAACATTAGACTTTATTTTAGAACCGTTATCAGTATACTTCTGATGAAGTCCTATTAAATATACGCTCTCTATCATTAGAATTTGTAAGAGTATAAATTGATCTGAAAGTAACTGATCTCACTCTATCGAAGTGTTCAAATCCCACTGATTCTCTTTTATTTTTATAGTCTATTAGAAATTATTTAGCAAATATTCAAATAAGTTACCAAATTAATAAATACTAGTTTACCGATCCCAATTACTTCATACTCGAAGCCCTCAGAACCCATTTGTCTAATAAATTGATTATTCTTCCATTAAAATAAGAACTATTGCATAATATGAATATTTAAAAATGGTAGTTTTGATTCTATTGTCAGAAGGATTGCTATTATCAATTTCTTTGCCATTATCATAATTTGTATGAATCTCTATTTCTTTTTCTAATACTTCAGTTATTGATACATCAAAGATGTTTCCAACACTGTATTGTTTAGTAAACTCATTTACTTTATCAAGTAATTCTGGAACTGTTTTTCCATAGAGATAGAATCTTTTATGGTATTGTTTCATTTTCCTTTAGGTAATTTTATAGTGATATATTATAAATATAATAGAACTGCAAAATTGTGTCAAAATAAGCAGTTGAATATCCTTCCTTTGAGCGCATACATACACCTCACTATCTCTAACTCTTTTCATTAATTCTTTTTCATTGGATAGCAAATAATGTCTACAACAACAAAAGTATTATTTCATATTCCATATGGGATCAGTCTTTCTCATAACAGATAACCAACCCATATCAGGTGGTGAATATCTTTTTGTCATAAAATTGCTATAATTTCTCCTCTGTGATTTAGTTCTTCTGTCATAACATGTAAAAGAACATCTCTTACTATGGATTTCTTCTTATTCCATCTTTATTCTATAAACTATCTTGAGAAGATCATTATCATTTAGGTTCGCAAGATAAGTATTAACTTTTGAAATTACTTTATTATAATCAGTTATCTTTTTCTAAGAATTATATTTTGTAAAATTAAATGGTCTATTTGGATCATCCAAATCATTGATAGAATAATTAATCCAAGAATCCTCTGCCCAGATTATATGTAACAAAGTATCTTTGATCGATAACCATGCAGTGTTATAATTTCTAGTCATTTCTTTCCATTCAAAATTTTCTTGAAAAAAAGTGATATAATTTTGTCTTACCAAATGATTATAATTATAGATTTCTCTAAAATCTGATATATTCAATATTCTTTTATCTCTCAATCATAAGAAACATATATGTTTATTTTAATGGATAATTAAAATAATCTTCATAAGCACAAATTTTTTTATTATGTTACCGAACCCTGTTATAATGAGAATTCGAAGAATAAATAATAATAGCAATAGAATTTTTCTCGAAAATAAAGTATATAAAAATAATAAAGTTATTAACTTTATTTACTCTGACAATTAATATAATTTTGTCATTTTCCATTTGTGATTGTAGATATTATAAGAGATAGTAGTTAACAGTTTGAAGAATTAGTATAGAGTCTTAATAAAATATATTATCATCTTAAGTGATTAGTTTATGTAAATTGTATTTTAATTATGAATGAGTTTGTGATTATGATTGATAAAGATCCAAAGCAAAAATGAATAAAGATTATCCCTAACCAAGATTTTATTTACCTACAAATAGTACATAAAATTTATTGTAATTTTTTTCCTTATTTTTGATATTTTATATTTTAATAGTTAATTGTAATATAATTTACAGTTAAGTTTGAAAATACCAAATTTATTAGTCATATTAAGCTTAATCAGTTTTCTTAGTATAATTCTGATTACTGGCTCTCCTTTTAAAAGTTATACAAATTTTTTTGAAAATGACAATCATATTTCTTTAAAAACTCCTTCAATTTATGCTCAAGATAATGACGGTAGCTTTGAAAATGAGAGCAGTTTAGAAGAAGAGGATGGTGGTAATGATAATACAATAGATTATGATGACCTTGCTAGTCTTGAAGAAGAGGTAGACAATAAAGAAGGAATTGAGGAAGAAATTGATCAATTTGCCTTTGAAATAGAAGAATCTGATCAAGAGACTAAAGATGGTGAGCAAGGAGATCAACAGTCAAATCAGCAAGGACAACAAGATGAAGATACAGATGATATAGAAGAGCAAATACAGAAACAAGCAGAGCAAATACAAGAACAGGAAGAACAACGACAAACAGGACAACAAGCATTTGATGAAGAAATTGAACAAAAAATTAGTCAAATAGCAACTCAGATTGCTCAATCAACAGAGCATCCAGGAAGTGAAGAACCTTCAGATGTTCAACAATTAGTTAAGCAAATTGCAAGTCAAGCCTCAACAGATGGAGGTGATGTCAAACAAATAATTAACCAAATATCCACACAAATAGATAATAATCCAAAAAGTGAGCTGGCAAAATCATTGGATAACCTTGCTGATTTATATGGATCAGATAATCGTGACCAAATAAATCAAGCAATCCAACAAATAGGGACTCAAATAGCCATTAAAAACAATATTAACCAACATATCATTCAAAATATAGTTCAAAAAGCATATCAAACAACTAATAATTACTTTAAGAATAAAATAAAAGTTGATATCAATGATGAGAAGGACAACGACAATGTCAAAATAATTAAAAAAGTATACAAGAGAGATAATACGTGTCCAACACAATCTGATTCAACCTTATTAAAAGGAAAAATACTTGGAAAAGGAGTCATAGTTTTAGCAGATTTTGAACCCTGTGAATTAAGAGATGGAAGAGCAACTCTTAACATTCCTAATAATCCTAATCTAAAATTTGTAGTCTTATCTATAGACAAGAAAGGAAATGAACATGATGGAATAATTGCATATAAGCAAAAAATTCAAAGCCTTGGTAAAGATAGTAGTCTATATGTAGTCAATTTTGATGATAAAATGACTGGAATTGATCCAGTAACTGGAAAGAAAAAAACAATAGATGATATTAATGGATTAGCATTATATAATACTGCTACAAAGTTACTTAGCTTTAAATCAGGAAATAGCTTAGCATTAACTACTGTTCTCAAAAAATAATTCTTTTGCTTCTTTAAAATTTATAACAATTACTATTTAAGTTTCTAAATAATAGAAACTAAATACAAAAGATATTATTAGGAAAATCTTACTACATGCAGGACCCTACTCCGGACGGGCATATAGGTTTCTAGGGCTCACTGCAACAACATCTAGATACCATTATACCTTATTACAAATTTTTTCCAAGAAAAATTCTCCTGCTCTATAAGAACTTCTAACAAGTGGACCGGAGACTACATAAACAAATCCCATTTGTTCTGCAATTTCCCTAAACCAATTAAATTTTTCTGGAGCAATAAATTCGATAATTGGTAAATGCTTAGGAGTCGGTTGAAGGTATTGGCCTATAGTCAATATACTTACTCCAACTGATCTCAGATTCTTTATTGTTTGAATAACTTCCTCTTCTGTTTCTCCAAGACCTAGCATGATAGAAGACTTTGTATAAATCAATGAATTAATATCTTTAATTTTTTTTAGAACTAGAAGTGATTGTTCATATGACGCTCTAACATCTCTGACTTTAGGAGTAAGTCTAGGCACAGTTTCGATATTATGACTTATGACTTCTGGTTCAGATGTAACTATCTTTTTTATAGAACTTTCATCTCCTCTGAAGTCTGGTATTAGTGATTCTACTACTATTGTAGGGCATAAAAGTTTTATTGCTTTGATTGTCTTAGCAATATGTTCTGCTCCTCCATCATCTAAATCATCTCTGCATACAGAAGTAATTACTATATATCTTAATCTCCATTCTTTAATTGCCTTAGCGACTCTTTCGGGTTCACCTGCATCAAGCAAAACTGGTTTACCGCTATTAACAGCACAAAATCTACATCCTCTACTACATATGTCTCCCATGATCATAATTGTAGCCGTTCCTGTTCCCCAGCACTCTGATATATTAGGACATCTTGCTTCTTCACAAACGGTATGAAGATTTAGTGACCTAAGTGATTGTTTAATCTTTGTATAATTTTCTCCTGCAGGGGCTTTTACTCTAAGCCACTCTGGTTTTCTTATTAGTTCCATTTGTACTTTAACTACCCAGAATATCTGTTATAATAAAAGTTAATACTCGTCAATTATATTTGTTGGCTTACCTATAATGAAAACACCTTTTTATGATATTCATAGATCTTTTGGAGCGAAAATGCTAAACTTTCATGGATGGGAAATGCCTCTACACTATTCTTCTGGAATAATCAATGAGCATCTCAATACTAGAACAAACGTTAGTTTATTTGATGTTTCACACATGGGTCGTTTTGAAGTTAAAGGCACCGATGCCTATGATTGTCTACAAACTTTAGTTACTAATGACCTTTCAAAATTAGACAACAATATGGCATTATATTCTCCTATATGTTATGATAATGGTAGAATAATAGATGATTTAATTATATACATGATTAATAGGGAAAAATTCCTTATTGTGGTAAATGCTTCAAATAGAGAAAAGGATTTAGAATGGATTAGTAAGCATTTACAATCAACAAATATTGTTGAAGATATCAGTGATAAAATTGCTCTTCTAGCACTCCAAGGTCCTCTTGCTCAGAAACTCCTAGAGAAAGCAGCAATCGTTGATGTAAACCTGAATCAGTTAAAACCATTTGATTTTATTATCACAAATATTTTTGGAATAGAATGTATGATATCAAGGACCGGTTATACAGGAGAAGATGGTTTTGAGCTATTCTTTGATTCTTCAAAAATAGACATGTGGGATAAGCTCATACAAT
>DASSVK010000111.1:0-21082 GCA_035706205.1 Nitrososphaeraceae archaeon
TTTTATTTTATTTTATTTTATTTTATTTTATTTTATTTTATTTTATTTTATTTTATTTTATTTTATTTTATTTACATTAAAAATATTTTTTTTAGGAAGAAATTCGAAATCGCCAAAACTTATTAAAGTAATTTATAGCAAATGTATCAATAATAGAATAACTAGAAAGACATTTTTTTTCTAATGGTAAAATAGAAGAGAAGAACCTTCCAAGGAGAATATACAAAAAATTCTAGTTTCTTTTGCTTTAACAAATGTATGTCATTATTCTTATAGTCATATCAATTAGAGAACATATAGTTCCATACCTACTCTTACAAAAAATATAAATTAAAATTTAGCTAATAATCCTTTCCTTTCACAATCGAGTTATTAAAATCATCGCGTATCATAATCCAACAATGAATAATAAGACTAAAAAGGAAAAAACAAATGTTCTAAAAAAATAGAAACCAATTACTAGGTAATTAGGATTTGTAACTTTTAGATCATATCATATTTTATTCTATATATTAAGACTTAAAAATTCATCTAAATCTAAAAAATTAAAATATTACTTTATTTGTCAAAAAAATTATTACAAATAAATTATTATCGAATTTAAAATTAATTTGGTTAGTTTAATTCAATTTATTAGGAAAGAACAGGAATTTAATTCATCATAAACATTTTCTCTCCAGTTTTATATATACTATAGCAATAATTATCTATATTACATCTATAGTTTGTAAAATTGTTTTTTGTTTTTAAACTTGTAAACATTGATTTTTTTCTTTATGGATATGAAAATGGCTTTGACAATAATCGTTCCCACAATCATAACAATGCCAACCTGATAATGTATAACAAATCATACATTTTCCGACAGGTTTGTTATAGTCAAAGTTTTTATTTTTTGATTTTTGCGATGCTTTAGGATTGTTGGCTGTATTACGCTTAATTTGTGCCTTCATTATAATCAACTACCTTAATTGAAATAAAACCTCACTGGCATTCAAGCTCTTATCATTCCATACTATACACGTATGCGATTTTTAACACGATTTTGTTGTTATTTGTGCTATTTATGATTGTCCTTTTCAAACTCTATAATTATTATTTTAATAATTATTTAAGGTTAACCCCTCAAATACAAATAATTAAATAAATAATTAAATAAATAAACCAAATGAAAAACCATTAATCTTTTTATCATAATCAAGTTAATAACTACAAAATCTAAATGTGTTTGAATTATACAATATTTCAATTCTCTTTTAAAGGATGATTTTATTATTTATTTGTGAAAAATTTGAAAAACTAAAACATTATTTCCTATTTTCTCTCATGTCAAAGGTTATTTCATATTATTTATAATTAGAAAAAATTGCTATTAAATACAATTCTTTCAAAAAAATAATTTAGATTGAATTTCATTGAAATTGTAAAAATTCTTCCATGGAGGTAACATTTTAATAGTCTTTATTTTGTAAAGAGATAGATGATCCCAAAGGGTGATATTAAATAATGAGTAAACCATATTATGTTAAATTTGAAGTACCTCAAGATTTGGTAAGTGCAATTTATGAAGCAGTGAGAATAGCAAAAGATAGTGGCAAAATAAAAAGAGGAACAAATGAAACAACCAAAGCAGTAGAACGCGGTGTTAGTAAATTAGCAATTATTGCAGAAGATGTAGAACCTCCAGAAGTAGTTGCTCATCTTCCAATTATATGTGAGGAAAGAAATGCTGCCTATGTCTTTGTTCCAAGTAAACAACAATTAGGAGAAGCGATGGGAATAACTGTCGGTTCTGCAGCAGCTACTATTATTGATGCTGGAGATTCACAGCATATTTTAGATGAAATAATTAATTCAACAAAAAATAAAAATACAAAATCTCCTCCAAATCCATAATTAAAATAAAATTAGGTGTTATAATTTATGAGTAAAACAATAGAAGAAAAAGTAGTACCGGCTGAAGTAATTCAGATCGTGGGTAGAACTGGTATTGCAGGAGAAGTAATTCAAGTAAGAGTTAAAGTCTTAGAAGGAAAAGATAAGGGGAGAATTCTAACTAGAAATGTCAAGGGTTCTGTTAGAATGAATGACATCTTAATGCTTCGTGAAACAGAAAGAGAAGCAAGAAAGATAAAGTAATCACAAATATATATATATAAACAGAGAAAATAATGTAGGTTTAATTTAAAATGAGTAAAACAGCTACTTCTTTACGCAATTGCATTTTTTGTGGACAACATATTTCTTCTGCTCACGGAACCATGCTTGTCAAGAATGATGGAACCATTCAATGGACTTGTTCCAACAAATGCAAAAAAAATTATAGACAATTAAAAAGAGATCCTAGAAAGATGAAATGGACTAACAAATACGTTAAAGGCGGAATTAAGATCTCTAAATCCTAAAATGGGATGATGATATAGCGGGAGAGAGAAAGATATATGAGTGAACAAACACTAATAGTTATAAAACCAGATGCTTTTGAACGCAAATTGACAGGTCAAATTTTGTCACGATTCGAAAATAAGGGATTTCTTATTAGAGAACTAAAATCATATATTTTTTCAAAAGAAAAGGCAGAAGAATTTTATTCTGTACATAGAAATAAACCTTTTTTTAGTGAACTTGTTTCTTTTATTTCATCATCTAAAGTTGTTGCCTGTATTCTAGAGGGAGAAAATGCAATTAATACTGTAAGAATATTGATTGGCTCAACTCGATCATTTGATGCTCAACCAGGTACAATTAGAGGAGATTATGGTCTTGGTATTACAAATAATATCATACATGCATCTGATTCATATGAAAGCTTCATAAAAGAGTTTAAAGTCATTTTTAAGTAGTATCCACGTGACATTAAGACAGCCAGTAGTTGTTGTATTGGGGCATGTAGACTCTGGAAAAACTTCTTTATTAGATAAGATTAGGGGTACAGGAGTACAAGCACGTGAGGCTGGAGGTATTACTCAGCATATTGGAGCAAGTTTTTTTCCGATTGAAACAATCAAAAAAATTACAGGGCGTTTATATGAACGTCTTACTAAAACAGATGAGCAAATTCCTGGATTATTATTTATTGATACGCCTGGTCATGAAGTTTTTGCCAATTTGAGAAGCAGAGGAGGATCTGCAGCAGACATAGCTATAGTAGTTGCGGATATAAACAAAGGTTTTGAGCCACAAACAATAGAGAGTATAGAGATACTAAAAAAAAGAAAAGTTCCATTTGTTGTAGCATTAAATAAAGTAGATATGCTTTCAGGATGGAAAGAAAAAAAGAAAGGCGACATAAAGACTGATAAACAACTGCAAATTAAAACAGATATATCAGCAAATTTACCCTTTATAACTGAAGAAATAAAAAACCAGGATTCACATATTCTTACTCTTTTAGATGAAAAAATTTACACAGTGGTTGGATCATTATCAAGAATGGGTTTTAATTCAGAAGCATTTTGGCGTATTAAAGAATTTGATAAAGAATTAGCTATAGTTCCAATTAGTGCTGTTTCTGGAGTTGGGATACCAGAGTTAATGACAGTATTGGTAGGATTGGCACAACAATATATGAAAAAACGGTTAGAAAGACATGATGACTATATTAGAGGTATTGTCCTGGAAGTTAAAGAAGAACAAGGTCTCGGTCCTTCTGCTAATATGATACTAATAGATGGTACTATAAAGCAAGGGGATATGATCATGGCTGCAAAACGAGATAAAATAATAGTAACTAAAGTTAAAGCTTTGTTACTTCCAAAGCCTTTGGATGAAATGCGTGATCCTCGTGATAAATTTAGATCAGTCAATGAAGTAATCTCAGCAGCAGGCCTAAAAATAGTATCTCCTGATTTAGAGGGTATATTAGCAGGAACTCCTTTGTATGTTGTAAAAAATAAAGAAGAAGAAAATAAAATTAGACATCTTATTGAATCAGAGGTTAAAGGTACTTTTATTAATAATACTAATTCTTTAGGTGTGATTCTTAGATGTGATACCATCGGATCACTTGAAGCAATAATTGATATGTTGAGAAAAGAAAATATTCCTATACAAACTGCTGATATTGGCCATATAACAAGAAGAGATGTTTTGGCTTCATCAGCTGTTAAAGAGAAAAATAGATACCTTGGAGCAATATTAGGATTCAATGTTAAAGTTTTGGATGATGCAAAAAAAGAATCAGAAGAACGACAAGTGCAAATCTTCAATGAAAAAATAATCTATAACTTAGTAAGAAACTATACTGATTGGGTTCAATATCAGAAGGAACATGCTGACTCTATTATATTTAATGAAATTCCTCCGATATGTAAAATACAATTTTTAAAAGGATTTGTATTTAGAAGAAATGATCCTGCTGTTTTTGGTGCTGAAATACTGGTAGGAAAGCTTAGACAAAAAATTCATATAATAAATGAAAATGGTGCAAAGATAGGAATAATTCATCAAATTCAAGATAAAGGAAAAAGCATTGAAGAGGCTACAAAAGGTATGCAAGTTGCTGTATCTATAAGAGGTCCTACAATTGGAAGACAAATTAATGAAGGTGATATCTTTTATACTGACTTAAATAGCAGACAAGCAAAGTTATTAATTGAAAGATTCCTGCATAGGCTTAATGAGGAAGAAAAAAAAATATTTGATTTTATCTTGGAATCAAAAAGAAAATCTGATCCAGCATTTGGGTATATATAATATCATAAAAAATTGAATTAAGTCTTTTTTTGTAATGTTACGAAATTTGCTATTATATTATTATATTAACAGAGTTTAATTCAGAACCATTAATTTAGATGATACAGAAAAAAATAACTAAATATAGAAAATAAAATTTTACCAATAAAAAATAGATAGATCGTATAGAGATAAAAAAAACAAAGAGAGATGATGATGATAATAATAATAATAATAATAATAATAATAATAATAATAATAATAACAATAACAATAACAATTGGTTAAAAGCGTTATAATAACGAACAGCCACAATAAATCTAATTCATTTTTTCAAGGATATTTTCCAATCCTTTTTCTCCTACAGCCCCTACAGCTCGTTCTACTATTTGTCCCTTAAAAAATATAATAAAAGTAGGGATTGCATAAACATCATATTTTACAGCAATAGACTGATAATCATCTACATTGAGCCGCCCAAAATTAATTTTATCGGAATATTTTTTAGCAAGCTTGTCAATTATAGGTAGCATAAATTTACAAGGACCACACCAAGTAGCCCAAAAGTCAACAAGGATGGGTTTATTATCATTTATGGATTTTTCAAAATTTTCTTCTGAAAGTTCAGTTATCAAATTATTCTTATTATTATTATTTCTTTGAGTATTTTTATTTATCCGTGATCAATAATTTATTAAATAAAAAAATTTACAAGATTATGGAAGAAGATGTTTAAAATTATTTTATAGATCTACTAAGTATCTTGCAGTATAATGACCATTTTTGTTTTTTTTTATTTGCATTTCATGATATGTTATGGATTTTACCTCTACTTTATATTCATGCTTCTCTAAATTGATTATCTCTCCCTTCCCAATACCTTCAAGTTTATAAATCACGTTATATTTTGAGCTGTACTCTTTACTATCTACAAAATCTAGATCCTTTACTATTAGCAGTTTCTTTTCTTTTTTAATTGTCGTTTCCGTTTTTTTATTGTTATTTGTAATGGCTGTATATATTTTTGAAAATGATAATGAATCGAATTTTGTAATTATCATTCTATCAATATAAATTGCTAATATTATTTTCTCTATCCAATTATAAAGTAAACTTTTAAAATCATGTCCTTCTGCAATGATCTTGATAGAAGTAGTTAAATCTACCTTGGAGATCTCAAACATGGCATTAACTAATCCAATAGCAGAATTCTCAAATAATTCCTCTAGAGTATTCCCATAAGCTTCTACTATAAGATCGGTCATATGATCTAGATACCTGAATTTCTCTTTCTCCTTCACTTCTTCTCCTCGACCTCCTCCTTTTTCATCTTTACCTAAAATGCTTAACTGTATTATAAAAATACTGAAAAAAGCGGAAAATCTAAATTCCAACATTTTTGAATTTTTACTGTGAAGCTAGAATTACCTAGAGGAATGCGAGATTTATCTTATGAAGAAACGTTATATTTAGAATACATTAGAACAAAATTTTATGAGACTATTTCTTATTATAATTTTCGAATCATTGAACCATCTCCTATTGAACTATTATCAACGCTTGAAGCAAAAAGTGGCGAATCAATAATAAAAGAGATTTATAATTTCAAAGACAAAGGTGGGCGTGATATTGCTTTACGTTATGACCTTACAATAGGTATAACTAGATTTGCCGTATCAAAGAGGGAATTACGAATACCTATAAAATTGGCTAATTTTGGTGGTGTATTCAGATATGATGAACCACAAGCAGGCAGATATCGATATTTTCATCAATGGGATATAGAAATTTATGATAATTTCAACTCTGAAACCGAAGCAGAGGTTATCGAATTTGTTTCAAATTTTTTTAACAAAATAGGTCTTGAAACTATTATTGAAATAAGTGATAGAAGAATTATTGAAGAATATATTAAAACAAAATATGATATTGATGATGAAAATTTAATTGGCGAAATTTTTAGAGCCATCGATAAAGTTTCAAAAAAAGGAATAAAACAAGTTTGTATAGAATATAAAGATATTATTGATGCCACTATTCTTGAAGATCTTTTAGAAATTTGTTCTTTTAATGGAAATATATCAGATCTTGTTTCTCATAAAAAATTAAAGAATCTACAAAGTATCAGACACTTGCAAAATTTATTCACCTCATTAGAATTGAGAAATATTAATAATAAAAGAGTAAATCTAGGAATAGTTCGAGGCTTAGATTATTATTCAGGAATTGTATTTGAAGTGTTTGATCAGATTTCCAATATTGGTTCTCTAGTAGGAGGAGGAAGATATGATAAACTACCTAAAATATTTGGAAGGTCTGATTTGGGAGCGGCAGGTGCGGCCGGAGGTGTAGAGAGAATTATTCTAGCATTACAATATCATAATAAACTACCACAAGAATATAGAAAAATTATTTATATTGCAAATAGCACTGAATCAGTAAGAAATCAATCTCTTTTAATTCTAAGTAATTTGAGAAAAAAAGGCTTTATTGTAGAATACGATTTGTCGAATAGATCTCTTAAAAAGCAACTTTACGATGCTTCATCCAAAAATGTAATTTTGACTATAATTGTTGGTCCACAAGAAATTTCAATGAACAAAGTAATTATTAGAAATATGAAGGATGGAAAAGAAATGGTTGAAAATATAGAAGATTTAGAAGAAAAAATTCATCAATTCCTATAGTTTTATCATGGCAATACTTTTCATTTTTATGATTCCACTATTTTTCTTTTGATATACATTTCGTATTATCAAGTCTGGTGGGTCATAACTGATATAGAGATCTCCTTCCTCTAGATCATTTGTATTATAATTAATCTGAATATCTTTTTCATTTATGCCATTATAGCTTAGAGTTTTTTTTGCTTTATCTATTATTTCTTGATCTGATGTATTTGGAGCAAAAAATACTCTTTTAGAATACTCTATAACCATTTTAAAATAAATCAGTTTAATTAGGTATAATAAATGTAAATCTTGTTAAAGGATTATTTTTTTATTATTATTATTATTTTTAGTGTACATTTCTTTTAGTCAAATGATCTAACTCTACTAATTTTTCATCATTTTATAGTGAATTTTAATACATTAAAACTCTATTATAAAATTCATTGTTGAGATTTTATCATGAATTAATCATAAAGTATATTTGTATTATCTGAATACTCGTTTTTGGGATAAAATTAGTGACAGAATCAATTCAACATGATATTATTATTATTGGATCAGGCCTAGCAGGTTTGAGAGCTGCAATTGCTGCAGCAGCATATGGAAAAAATAATATCAATATTGGTGTATTTTCTAAAGTACAAGTAATGCGTTCTCATTCTGTATCTGCAGAAGGAGGTACTGCTGCAGTTTTGTTTGAAGATGAAGGAGATAACCAAGAATCTCATATATATGATACAATAAAAGGAAGCGATTTTTTGGCAGATCAGAATGTAGCTGAAAAATTAGTAAGAAGCATTCCTCATGAAATTTACCAATTAGACCATTGGGGGATGCCTTGGTCTAGAAGAGAAGATGGTCGTATTGGGCAAAGAAAATTTGGTGGATATTCATTTCCTCGTGCTACCTTTGCCCAAGATAAAGTTGGTTTTTATGAAATGCAAACTCTGTACGATACCTGCCAAAAATATGACAATATCAATTTTTACAATGAATGGTTTTGTACGAGTATTCTTAAAGAAAATAATCTCTTTCAGGGAGTGACAGCAATTGAAATGAAAAATGGAAATTTTGTGAAAATAAAATCCCCGGCAGGAATTATATGTACTGGGGGTGCTGGTAGAATATATAGCTTCTCTACTTATGCTTACTCCTCTACGCCAGATGGTATTGATATGGCTTATCGAGCAGGAATGGCTATGAAAGATATGGAATTTGTTCAATTTCATCCTACAGGTATCTTACCATCTGGAATCTTAATAACAGAAGGAGCAAGAGGAGAAGGAGGTTATCTCCTCAACAATGGGAACGAACGATTTATGAAAAAATATGCTCCAGAAAAACTAGAGCTTGCTCCTCGAGATGTAGTCTCGAGATCAATGATAAGGGAAATACAAGAAGGAAGAGGATTTAAACACGAGTCAGGATATGACTGTTTGAAATTAGATTTAACACATTTAGGTGATGAAAAGATTAAGGAAAGACTTGCTGGAATTAGAGAAATTGGAATAAAATTTTCGGGAGTAGATGTAATTGATGAGCCTATTGAAATTAGACCAGTTTGCCATTATATGATGGGAGGAATTCATACTGATGTTGATGGCAAAACTGAACTTGGAGGTTTGTGGGCTGCAGGTGAAGCTGCATGTAATAGCTTGCATGGTGCAAATAGGTTAGGAGCAAATTCAACATCTGAATGTATTGTTTGGGGTAAAATAACTGGTGAACAAGCAGCACAATTTGCATTAGATAAAAAAGGAACTTCAACAATGGATATCTCTAATGATCAAGTTCTTTCAGAAGAAAAAAGAATTTTTGATGGAATTTTTAGAGGAAGAGGAGAAATTAATCCATATGAAGTCAGAAAAGAATTAACAGATACCATGGACGATAGAGCATATGTCTTTCGGACAGAAGATGATCTCATTTCCGGATTAAAAAGAGTAAGAGAATTGAAAAATTCAACATGGAAACATGTCGATGATCAATCAAAGGAATATAATACTAATTTTATTAATGTAATGGAGATTGATGCTATGTTGCGAACAGCAGAAGTAGTCTTAATGGGAGCTATAAACAGAAAAGAATCAAGAGGAGCACACTCTAGAATAGATTATCCAAAGAGAGATGATGTAAATTTTTTAAAACATACATTAGCTTATTATACTTCTGAAAAAGAACCCAAATTGTCTTGGCATCCAGTAATATTTACCAGGTATGCACCGGTGGAGAGGAAGTATTGAGATGACTTCAGCTTCATCCGCAAAGCGAAGAATTGACAGAACTCATAATATCAAAGATAATGATAACAATGAAAGAATTAACAGAGAAGGATTAAGAGGATGGCTTAATCCAATAAAATATGGATGGGAACGAGTTTCATATTGGTTTCAAAGATTGACTGGTATATTTCTCTTAGTGTATTTTATTGGTCATGTATATGAAACTAGTTCTTTGGTAAATGGTCCAGATGCCTGGGCAGCAATGTTAGAGATGACACAAACCATCGGCGGTCACTTATTCCTAATCCTAGTAATAGGAGCAAGCACTTTTCATTCAGTTAATGGAATTCGATTGATATTTACTCATTCTGGTCAAGGACTAGGGAAACCAGGACGACCTGATTATCCTTATGATCCTGCCTCTATTAACAATAGACAACGTTCTGGATTATGGATTGCATTTGTTTTAACTGCTGTAGCAATGCTATATGGCGCAAATGTTCTCTTTAGTGGAGGAGAATGAATCACAATAAAATGACAGCTGCTAATATTGAAAATAATAAGAAGAAAAAAAATAAGAACGATAATAGATTATCAAGAATTACCATTTTAAGAGAAAGTCAGATAATGAAAATTCACTACATTACAGGGGTAGCGGCATTATTTGTAGTTGCTATTCATATTATGATGAGGTTAATAATGCCTTATAATATGTCACTTGAATTCGAAAATGTAGTATTAAATTATAAAAATATTTTTTATGCACTATTGTTAGAATCTATTTTGATACTAATAGCTATACATGGTTTTAATGGTCTTAGAGTTATTTTATTAGAATTGCGACAAAATGAAATATGGGAGAAAGGAGTAAATATATTAGTGATACTTGGACTTATAGGAATAATTGCTTACGGAACCCGAACGATAATAATTGCAAACGGATTCTCTTTGGGTTAAATAAGAGTGAATTGTAATATGAATATATTAAAAAAAAATAAAAGAAAGAAATTAGTAGAAAACGAAGTATCTGTAGAAGAATTAAACAGATCATCTTCATCATCATCAAGTAATCAAACCTCTGTAAAACTTCGTATATTTAGAATTAATGCAGTTAAGGATTCCCATGATGTTCCTCATTTTGATGAATTTGATGTACCAGTAAAGAGATGGACTACTGTATTAGATGCTTTATTGCATGCTAAAAGTTATCAGGATAGCAGTATAGGTATTCGTTATTCCTGTAGAATGGCTACTTGTGGATCTTGTGGAATGAAAATAAATGGCATTCCAAGATTAGCGTGTTATACCAAGATATCTGATCTTAATACAAATACAATTACGTGTGAACCTCTACCCAATTTTCCATATATCAGAGATTTAGTTACAGATTTTTCGAGATTCTTTGATCATCATCGAAGTGTTATGCCTTTTATACAAAATAAGAAAGCTGATATTGAGAATGTCAATGAAAATTCTGAATTTGTTCAAACTCCTGAAGACATTGATAAATTTCTTCAATTCTCTTATTGTATAAGATGTGGTTTGTGTTATTCCGCATGTCCAACAGTAGCAACTGATCTCAAATTTCCCGGGCCACAGGCATTATCACAGGCATACAGGTACTTTGCTGATTCTAGAGATACAGACAAATCCAATAGACTAAAAGTAATTGATAATAATCATGGAATATGGAGATGTCATTTTGCAGGATCTTGCAGTAATGTTTGTCCCAAGGGAGTTGATCCTGCATTGGGAATACAGCTTTTAAAAAGTCATTTATTAGGCCTCTCAAACAACGAAAAGAAAATAGCAAAACTTGAAGATAGATCAATTAAAACTGCTACTACCTATGATAACGAACAAGAGGATGTTGATTAGTCAAGCTTTACCAATGATAGTTTATTCAATGAAAAAATTTCTTTCTTTTTATTATTTCCGTCGATTATTTTATAATGAATTGTAAAATAAAATAAAAAAGTAAATTAAATAATTTGCTTTTTTTTAATACCTTACTAGAGAACTATTATTATTTACTCTATTTTACTTTTATTCGTCTTCTGTTCTTCTTCTTCTTCTTCTTGTTGTTGTTGTTGTTTTGACGGAGGTTTGCTTTCGTTTACCTGCTTATTAATAGCTTCTGCCATAAAATGATTACTGACATTGACTTTTACATTTTCAATTCCATCTATTCTATATATGTTATCTCTTACATCTTGAGCAATTTTAAAACCAAATACTGCAGGACAAAATGGACTAGTTAAATGTAAATCGACATTGACATCTTTTTCTTCAATATCTACTTTATCAATCAATTCTAATTCCATAATTGATACACCTATTTCTGGATCCACTATTTTGGATAATTCATCAAAAATAAGTCTACGGGTTTGTTGAATATCTTGAGACATCATATAAAGTTATCAAAAACCATATTTAACTATTTATTGAATTCAAAGTAGTTAATTTATCAAATCCCTATGTACATTTTTTGAGGAATAAATGAATATATTATATATCTTTTTCCACATTATGATGAATAATATTTTGTATCGCTCTAGACAAAAAGAAAATTTAGATAAAGATGTATTAAATTTTCTTTCTTCTCTTCATGAAGATGTTAATATATTTTATTATGATATTTTAGGAACTCAAGCTCATTGTATAATGTTAAATAAAATTGGCATTTTAACTTCTGGTGAGTTATCCGAGATTCTTTCATCTTTAAATAAAATAAAATATCAATCAAAGAATCAAGGTACAATACAATATATAATTTCAAATGAGCTATCTTTTGAAGAAGATATACATGAACAAATAGAATCTTTAGTTATTCAAGATATTGGAATAGATATAGGAGGAAAAATACATACCGGACGTTCAAGAAATGATCAAGTTGTTTTGGATTTAAGAATGAAATTGAGAGATGATATTATTGATATTTCTGAATCTATCATTAGTATTATTAAATCTCTAATAGTTCGATCAAAAGAACAAAAAGATACAATAATATCATTATATACTCATTTACAACAAGCACAAATAGGAACAATGTCTCATTATCTTTTATCATATTCTTTTAATCTATTGAGAGAGTTAGATAGGATAAGTTCCTGTTTTGAAAAAATTAATTTATCACCATTAGGATCTTGTGCTGTTGGTGGAACTGGAATACCAATAGATAGAAATTATACTGCTTCTCTTTTAGGATTTCAAGGATTATTAGAAAATTCTATTGATGCTATAAGTTCACGAGATTCCATGATAGAATATTTGTCTTTTCTTTCTATCTTAATGACTTCATTAAGTAGAATTGCTGAGGATTTTATTTTATGGTCTACTTCTGAATTTAGTTATATTGAACTTTCAGATAAATATAGTTCTACATCTAGTGTTATGCCACAAAAGAAAAATCCTGATCCACTAGAATTACTTCGATCTCGTACTTCAATTGTTATTGGAATGCTTATCTCATCTCTCTCTATAATAAAAAATCTTCCTTCAGGATATAACAGAGATTTACAAGATATTAAACCTCTGTTATGGGATTCGTCAAAAATAGTTAAAGAGTCTTTATCTATAATGAAAGGAATTATTGATACATTCAAAGTAAATAAAAAAAATACATTACATTCTGCAAATAAAAGCTATGGTATATCTCTTGATATAGCCGAGCAAATTGTAATCAACTATAATATTTCCTTTAGAAAGGTACACAAATTAATTGGACAATTAGTGCAATATGCAATTTCACACGATAACATATCATTAAATCAGGTTCCATCAGATATAGTAAATAAAATAATAAATTCTTCAAAAATTAAAATAGATTCAGATAAATTAATGTCTATAATTAAAGATATTAAACCTGAAAAATCAATATTATTACGAAAATCTTATGGATCTCCAAATCCACTACATCAAAATGATATGATAAATTCAATTGAAAAATCACTATTAGCCTATACTAAAGTTTTAACAAAAAGAAAAGAATTATTATATACAACCTTTAATAATTTGGATAATGTTATTCTAAATATTATTAGTGACAAAAGTAATAACTAGTAATAGCATATTTTGGATTTCAATATTTTTTCTAAAACTTTTTACAAAATGTTTTGTTTCCAAAAAATTAATAATTTTTTAATAACAAATTAATTTTAACTAATTATAGCCCGGCCCAGATTCGAACTGGGGTCAAAGGCTCCAAAGGCCTTTATGCTTGGCCACTACAATCGGCGGAAAATAATAAATTTTCCTCCACCGGGCTTCCGGGCATAATGTCGTATAAATTACTTGAATTATAATGTTATGGATTTAAAAGAAATTTTTTAAATATCTCTATTGGATCATCCATTTTTGCTACTATTCGCTGAGATCTAATTATGTTGTCTTTATATGAAAATTGTTTTACATGAGAAGAAGATTTTTTTCTGTTTTTGACTCTGTAATCATTATTGTTATCATCACCAGAAAGAATCTTTTGAATATATTTATTTAATGTCTTTGAATTTCTTATCTTTTTAATTAATCCCATTTTTATAAGATAATTTTCAACATAAAAATTAATAGGTGTAATGGAAATAACAGGTTTACCTACTAGTGCTGCTTCAGCACTCATGGTTCCGCCTGCACCTATAAATAAATCTGTAAGTTTTAATAATAAAAATCCATCAGTTACGGTTTCTATTACTTTAATTTCATTTCTCTTTTCAAATCTATTCTTGTAAAAATCTATTTGATCTTTGTATCTTGCCAGAATTAAAATATTGTATTTATCAGAAAAATTATTTACTATTTCATCAATTAATTCAATTGAATTCTTTACATTTTTATCAGCAATATAAGATGCTTTTACTTCTTCAGGTCTAATCAATACAATTTTTTTTCCTTCATCAATTTTTAACGTTTTTTTTAATTCTATGATCTTTTGATAATTATTATTATTTTCTAATTCTTTTTTTATCCAAACGATTGGATCTAATGCTTTGTAGGTGGTTATTTTATCCTTCTCTAGGCCAAATTTAGTCCACTCTTTCAATGGAATGACCCAAGGACAGAATAATCTATCAACTAAAGGAATTGTTAATCTAGCTACAGCAGTAGCATGAGGTGAGTCATTAAAAACATAATGTTTTATTCCTAATCCAAATGATACTCTTGCTGCTTCAGGAGAAGAAAATGACACAGTCAAATTTGGATCGAAAGAATTTATTATACTTGATAAAAGAAATGCTCTTTCTGTACTGGCATTCAATTTTTCATATTTGTTATCTCCACCATGTTTCCCTATTGTTTGTATATCTATTTTTTTTATCCTTGCTAATTCCTTTGCTTCTCTATAATCTCTTCCCGTACATAGTATATCATGATTATCTTTTCTCAATATATCCACAAAGTTTTTAAAAAACATTATTTGTTTTGGAGTAAGTATATCAAACCAGATTCTCAATATTATAATTACGAAACAATCTTATTGAATATACTTTTCTTTCTATTTTTAAAGTATATTAGGTGATAAAGTATTTCTTTAAGAATTAAATCTTCTTCTATATAATTATTAGCTAAAAGAAAGGAATAACTTTAGTAAGGAGATCTTTTCTATATCTGATTGTTAGATTGCCCTCTTTTCCGAATGTCGTTGTTTATGGATTAAGTACAGAAGGATATAACTTTGCATCCTCATTAGTATCTGCAGGGCATAAAGTATCGCTTCTTGATGAATCCACAAAAATGGGATTTTTATTAAATAGTGATATAATTAGAACATATTCTTCTGTATCTGATCTGCTTGAAGATGAATCATTGCTCGAATTAGAGGCTATGGATGATTTAATAGCCTCAGCGTCTTATCTTTTCTTTTTTCCTAAAATAAGAAAAATAGGTCAAGAAGTTAAAATTGATATATCCTCAAAATTTATTGATGCTATTAAACCCATAAATAACAATACGTCTATTATCTATACTCTTCCTACTGGTATAGGTGGTAATGAAGAAAATATAGATATTTTAGAACATACAACAGGAATGACAGTTGGAGAGAATATATATTACTATTATATGCCAGTAAATTCAGGTCCAATTCTATCAACAAATACTATACTTGGAAATTTTAACTCTAAAAGAGATATCTTTTTAGAAAATATGTTAAAAAACTTTACCCATCAAGAAATCAATTTTGTTGATATATTGTCTGCTGAATTAGCTTATGTTTCAAGAATCCTTCGTCATTATTCAGGAATAGCAAGTATTCTAGAGGTATGCAAATTTTCCACTGGATACGGTATCAATAATCAAATAGTTGATAATTTTTACAAAGATTTGTATTTAGATGATATAGCAAATGGATTACATGACCTACGAATTATTCAATCTTCTTTACATGGCTCTAATCCTTTAGTCTACCTTGTTAATGGTACAATCAAAAGCATAGAGAGTTATACAAAAAATCTTATTGACAAAGTAAGATATATTTTAAAGAAAAGAAATCTAAAAGCAAGTAAAACTAGAATATCAATTTCATGGACTTTAGATACCAATGAAATGAGAGGCGATAAAATAGATGTATTTGCACTTTTAGAATCAAAGTTACGGGACTACATAGGAGAAGTAGAAAGAAAAGGAACAAATTCTCTTGATACTTATCCCAGTGATAAAACTACAATTTCTATTGCCTGTTCTAAACACGATTATCGTTTACTATCATCACAAAATAATAGTTCTGACTCAATTATAATTAAAGCAAATCCTATTTATGAAGTAGTATAAGATATTAAAATTATTTTATATTATATGAATTAGTTATTCATATGTAGTTTGATTTGATAATTTTGTATATTATTAAATCTTAAGGGTAATTTACTCCTTTAATAATATATCTCTAGCTTGTTTTTTGTTCTTTTTCTTCCCACTCTGATTTCTTTCGATCATATTCACTTCTAGAATATTTTATTCTAGCAGGATTTCCAATAACAACTGTTTCTGCTGGTACATCTTTTGTTACTACTGCACCCATACCTACAACTGCATTCTTTCCGATAGTGACACCTGGTTTTATTACTGCTCGGGAAGCAATTATTGCTCCATCCTCTACTGTGACTCCTATCATTTTGGGGCTCATAGGATATGGATCATTAGTAAATGTTGCACCAGGACCAATGAATACATTGTTTCCTATTACTGTTAAAGGTGGAATATATACTGCTCCCTCAATTCTCGTATTATTTCCAATTTTAACATTATAATCAACATGAGAAAGAGATCCAATCATAACATTATCTCCAATTATGGTCTTATCTCCAACATAGGCAAAATGCCATATCTTGACATTTTTTCCAATTCTTGTAGTCTTAGATATGTAATTATTTACTTTGGCAATTTTAGTATTCTTCTTATTCTTATTATTATTGCTACTAATGCTGTTATTACTGCTTTTAATATTCTTTTTGATATTTTTTGAATAACTTTTTTTATACTGAGTTAGATCTTTTTTATGTCTTGTTATTTTCATTTTATTTTATAGTAAATGTTATTAACCTATAAATGCCACGGATTTGCATTCTTTAATATTTTTTGTGGGATATTATTTTTCCATTTATTTAAAAATTCTAAATCCTTTTCTTTTTCTCTTAATTCATCTGGTAGCATGATAGGAATCTCATCGATAATCGGATAAAAACGCAAACATTTTCTACAATATAAGATTCCTTCAATTATGACAATAACTTTATCTTTATCTTTATTTACCTCTGCTCTAATATTATTAATCTCTTGATTGACCGTGAGATTATTCTTTATGGTTTTTTTTTCGTCATTTGGAAATTTAAAATTACTTTCTCTTAAATTGTCATTTTCCAATTCTTTTACATGTAATTCTATTAGATCTAGTGGATAGTTTTTGTCCATAGGACAAGCTAATATATCTAGCATATGTTTTTTCAATTTCTATTCATCTAAATTAAGATAAATTGGAGCGCCTGTATTACTAGATAATAGTGCAGCTTCTGCAATCTTTGTTACATTTGTAGCTTCTTCTGGAGATACTTCTGGTTGTTCCCTCTTGCCTTCAATAACCTCTATAAAACTTTTTAATTCCAATGAAAGAGGTTCAACTAAACTTGATCTTCTAGGAATAGTTGTTGAGTTAGAATCTTCGATAGTTATCTCTTGCTTTATGAAATCGCCATTGATTATTCCATCAGTACATACAGCACTAAATTTTCTAACTTTTTTGGGTGTGATCCAATTGGAAGAAATTACTGCCACTTTGTCTTTTCTAAATCCTAGCATAATATTAGAAAAATCTTCAAAAGAGTGAAAGATCTTTCCTGCTCTCGCAAATACAAGCTGGGGTTTTTTACCAAATAGGTATATGGCAGTATCTATATCATGGACTGCCGTATCGTATATTATTCCTACATCTTTGATATGTAAAGGCATTCTATTCTCTCTATGAAATTCAATCATTAATAGTTCTCCATAAATTTCCTCAGAAATTATTTTTTTTACATCTTTAACAGCTGGATTAAATCTTTCAATATATCCACAAGTCATTGCTACTTTGTTTTTTTTTGCTATTTGTATCATTTCTTCACATTCTTTGGATGAATAAGATAATGGTTTTTCAACAAAAACATTTATTCCATTTTCCATCAATTTTTTTGAAACTTGGTAATGTGTCTTAGTAGGAGTACATACTAAGCAAGCATCTAAGTTTTCAAAATTGATCATATCCTCTATTGAACCATAAGGATTTACATTATATCTGTTTGCAAGATCTTGCGCTTTTGTTTTATCCATATCACATATCGATGTTAATACACCAAAATCATGAAGTACTCTAGAATGATTTTTTCCCCATCCTCCGACTCCAATGATGCCAATCTTTACCGTATTATTATCCTGTTCTCCTTTTTTACTGATCCTTAACTTTGATTTTTCTTCTTCTTCTTTTCTTTCTTTTTCTAATTCAAGAAGTATTTCATCTCTATTTTGAATTCTTTCTCCTACCATACCTCGGTAGTCCATCCTCTATATTTCTTATTACTATTTTTACATGTAGCTATTTCATGGTAAATATTTTTTATTGTTTTAGTTATTTGACCTTCTTTTCCATCTCCTATATTTTTTCCATCAACACTGATAACTCCGATAATTTCTGCAGCTGTTCCAGTTAGAAAAACCTCTTCTGCGGTATAAAGTTCAGATCGAGATATTGTTCTTTCAACAATAGTATAACCGAGGTCTCGCGCAAGTGTAATTACTGTATCTCTCGTAATTCCTTCAAGAATTGATGAATCTATATTGGGGGTATAGATGGTTTTATTTTTAATCACAAAGATATTTTCACCAGGAGCTTCACTTACATTTCCATCTCTATCAAGCATTATAGCTTCATCATAACCATGTCTTTTACATTCCTGTGTTGCTAGAATAGAGTTAAGGTAATTTCCTCCAGCCTTTGCAATAGTAGGAGTAGAAGATTCATGAATTCTCCTCCATGATGAAACTCCAACCCTGATACCTTCAGTTTTAAAATATTTTTGAAAAGGAAATACTATTATTACTGTATGAGTTGGAGATTCATAATTTACATTTAGATCTATACCATGTACTCCTACAAATGAAATGGGTCTAATGTAACATGATTCCCTCATGTTTACCTTGCGTAGCAACTGAATTGTACTATTAATTAATTCGTCAAGAGTATGATTAATTTTAATAGAATAAAATGAAGCGGAGCGAAATAACCTTTCCATATGTTCTTTTAATTTAAATACATGTAAATTATTACTAGAGCTGTAAGCTCTAATTCCTTCGAAAATTGAAGTACCATAATGTAATGCATGGGTGTTAATTGGAATAAACGCTTTTTCCCATTCTACAAATTTACCGTCAAACCATATGAATTGCGCTCCCTTGTGTTTCATTTTAAGGAACGTATTTCATAGAATAAATAAAAGTTTTCTGAATAGTTTTTAAAAAAAACCCTTTTTGGGGAATTTGACTCCAACTACCTTTAAAGTCTCATCTTTTTCATTAGCAAATTTTTCAATAATATTCCAATTATCTTTTATAATTTTTACTACTGAAGAAGGAATTTTTTCTTCCCATGTCGAATCTTTGATATTTTCTCTTCTTTTATTTAAAGCCTGGTCATAAATAATTTCCTTAACCTGAGAAGCTGAGATGGAAAGCCTGGTAGCTTTAATAGGATTAAACCGATAGATCTTTAATGCATATCTTTCAATGCGGTCTCCTGTATATGATATGAAATTTTTTTCATTAATAGACTTTAAAACCTGATCCCTGATTTTCCAAGAATAAGGTGAAAAAATGGGAGGTAGATACTTAAGAAAGGGAGAAAAAAAAGTGTAATTAGGAGAAACGATAACTTTTTCTTCATTTGGAAAGACTGATCTTATCATTGATTTTCTAATGTCATATGTAAAAGGAAAACTGCGTGTATTGATCTCTTTTCCATTTTTTATAAATCTTACCGGAAAAACGTATACTATATAATTTTTCTGCAGATTAGTAATTATCTCTTGATGTGCTTTTGTAAATGGGTTAAGATGAGCTAGATACAGAGCAGCAATTTTTTCCATAATTTATAACTATATATCTAATTGCTTCTTTTTCGATTTAAAGACTAATAATATTAATTCTATTTGTATAAATAATACTATTAATAAAGTAAAAATAATAACAAAAATTAATGTTAGTTTTCAAAAAATTATAACTAACTTAGCTTCTTTTTATTTCTATTTCTATTGTTGAGACATTTCTTGTTCTGCCGTCTTCTGATTGAACCGTCTCTGAACCAATTTTTACATCACCAATAGCATATCCTGCATTTTCCATTCTCTTCAATATTATTTGTGAAACATCAACTGCTCTGCCTATGCTTAACCCTCTTGCCTTTATGGTTACTGTTGGTTGATTTGCTAATTGAATTAATGTTGATGTAACATATGCCATTAATGGTTTTTTTCCAATATAGATTGCATCTCGTAATTGAACATCATTTTGTTGTGGTGTAATGTGATTTTGTTGTTGTGCTTCTTCAGACATACTTCTTTATGTTGAACAAGGATAATTTAAATCTAGGAGATCATTATTGAAATATAACGATTTACTTGTTTTGATAGTTCAGTCTTGAAGATGTTGATATTAACTTTCCAATAATTTAACTTTCCAATAATGGCTATGTTTTATACTATAAGGATTGGATAAATTTATGACAGAGCTATTTGATAAATTTTGATAAAAACTTTTTTTCTATATCATGATTTTTACTAAATCTATAATAACAACTTTAATATAATATCAAATAAAATAAAAAAATAATACTAGTATGTTTTGGTAAAGTTAACTTATATAAATTTCAATCACTATTGTAAATATCCACTTCATAGAAGAGTTAATTTTAAAGAAAATGAGTATTAAAACTTGCTTAAATCACATTCATGACTATATAATTTCTTAAAATATTCTATTAATTTGTTATGATAATAT
>DASSVK010000112.1:0-2320 GCA_035706205.1 Nitrososphaeraceae archaeon
ATGGCAGTACTGTCTTTTTTACAGTAACTGAAGAAGAAGTAAAACAATACAAAAGGGATTAAATTTTACTAAAAATTAATTCATTTTTATTTAACTAACTATAGGATTATAATTTAATTTTTTTAATAATAATTTTAAAATATTAGAAAATAATATAATTACCTATTAAAAGGAAAAATATTCTTATTCATGGTTTATCTGTAGATATTGTTAGATAATAAATTTAATTGCTTAAATATTTTATAGTCAAATATTATTTATGGAAGATATTATTGAAATTTTTGCAGAGAGATTAGGAATTGAACCTAATGCTGCAAAAAGAGGTATTTCAATAACATGTCGATATTTTCTTCAAAACTCAGAACCAATCAAAGCATCTGGTCTTTTATCAATGCTACCATCAAGTTTAACAAATTTGCTTTCTACAGAGGAGAAAAAAAAATCACGACAAATCAAGAAAATATTCCTCCTGAGCAAGTTATTGAGAAGATTTCTAATGAATGCTTTAATGGTGATAAGCAGAAAGGAAAAAAGGTATATGAAGAAGCAATATTTCTAATAAAAAGTAAAATCTGGTAAAAAAATAAAATTTTTATATATACAGTATCATTGTTTATTATCCAATGTTACAATAGATGTAAATCTTTTTTTTATAATAGCACATCTAAAAATATTTTTTACTAATTCAATTGTAAATGCTAGTGTTTATTATCAGTTATATACTATGGAATATATTGAAAATTAATGAAAGCAATTCTACTACTACTACTATCATCATCATTATCAATTGTAATACTAAGTATAGTAGGAATTATTACTACTCCTTCTGTATTTGCACAACAAAAATCTTCTTTAGATTTGACTACACCTACCGCTACTGATTTGTATGGCGGTGATAAAAAAGGAATTCTTAATCTAAATGTTCAAGAAGAAACTGTCATTGTAAATGCCACAATGAATGAACCACCAGCAGATGGGAAGGTATATGAAGGATGGTTTGAAGACAAAGGAGACGCATCAGGCTATTCATTAAGTCTAGGTAAATTTGATGAGGAAACTAATACTCTTTCTACAAATCGAACAATGGTCAATCCATTTACTTATACAATATTTTATGTTACTGCTGAACCAGTTAATGATCCAGATCCAAAGCCCTCTGATGTAGTAGTCGCTACAAAATTGCCTATTCCATTTGGCCAATAGTCTCGATTAATTTTTATATTTTTTTATAAATATTTTTGTTAATTAACTGATCTATTATCCTACTGCTATATTTTTATTTGTAATCTGTAAAAATACTTTCAAAGTGACAAATACTTCAATTACAATTATTTGCTGCCTCATAAGGAAATGACATTTTGGCCTAGTCTATTAAGGTATCAATCCTATCAACCCAAATTCAATGTAATAGTTGGTTTAGACTATGGCAATTAAATTGTCTCTAAGTCTTAAATAACTTGTATTGTAGCAAACCTTATGAGTTATAATAATATTGAATGGAATAATGTCATAAAAAAAGAAGCAAGAGGAATTGATGATGAGGATTTAGGTGAAGTACAAGAAGTTCGAGGCAATTATATACTAGTACAAAAAGGAATTATTAACAAAGAAAAGTTTTACATTCCTAAAGATCAAGCAGAAAGTTATGATGGTGATGTATTAAGATTTAGATTTTCTAAGCAAGAATTAGATCAATTCCAACGTGAACCACCAACTATATGGGATGCGGATAATATTGAAGAAACAACAACAAGTCAGGAAATAGAAACTAATGAAGAAGAACATATACCATTAACAGGAGAAAGACTAGATATATCTAAAAAGTCTCAAGAAAAACAAGCAAGAATTACTAAAAAACCAGTTAAAGAAACTAAAACTGTTGAAGTTCCATTAACAAGAGAAGAAATAAGTATTGAGAGAAAGCCTGTGAGTGGTAGTGGTAATGAAACAGAAGCACAAAGTCCTCCTATAGAATCAGAAGAGGAAATAAAAATACCAGTCAGAAGAGAAGAAGCAGAAGTTACAAAAAAGCCATATGTTAAAGAAAAAGTTACAGTAAAAAAGAAAAAAGTTACTGATAAAAAAGAGATAACCGATGAAGTAACATCTGAAGAACTAGATACCTCAAATGTGGATAAATAAGAGAAATAAATAATAAAAAAATTATTTTTTTATATGTAATTTTATATTATTAACATTAAACTACTGTAAATAGATCTTTTTGTTGTATAACAATATGTTTTCAAACCAAAGATTAATTTATATTTACAATACAAAGACAAACAAAATAATATTGACAAATCTTGATATTAATTTTGAG
>DASSVK010000113.1:0-31983 GCA_035706205.1 Nitrososphaeraceae archaeon
ATCTTCAGAGTATTGCTGATTTAAAACTTAATGATATAGGAAACACAAATATGATAACCATCAACCGGTTAAAGGAATTAGGATTTGATGCAGTAATTGTAAATCCATTTATTGGAATAACAGAAATGAAATCACTTGTAAGTTATGCACATTCTATAAAATTTGGGATAATCTCACTTGTTTATATGAGTCATCCTACTTCATTTGAAGGTTATGGATTGAATGTTGTTATTCCTTCTTCCTTATCTTTCTCTGCCTCTTCTCCCTCTTTTTATCCTTCTTCTTCTTCTACTATTGGAACAAGTAATAGTACCGAAAAACGGAACCTTACTTCCAAAAATAGAGGAGATAATGATGATATTATTGCTATGTATCAATTACTTTATGATTATGCTTCTTCAAGTGGATCAGATGGAATTATCATAGGAGCTACAAAATTTAATATCATAAAAGAAATTTCCAAATTAAATAATAATATAATCTCCATTTATTCTCCTGGTTTGATCACTCAAGGTGGTTCAATTGATGATGCAATTAAAGCAGGAACAGATTATTTTATTCTTGGAAGGCACATAATAAATGCTGTTTCTCCTTCAGAAGCCTTAACCTCAATAATACGGAAAATTAAAAAATATAAAAAATTTCAATATTATGATGAATAAAAAAAATTTTGTTTTTATATATATAATATACAATATCAGCAGACACATATATATATTTAGTTTATTAAATATAAAACAAAAAAATAAAAATAAAAAATGGACAGAATTAAAAGTAGTATTAATCTCCTAGAACATTACTATTTCTTTATATAGTTTTAGTCTTTCCTCTATATCTCTTGTTGATATATTTAAAATTTTATTTACACCAAAATCTTCTACTGCAAAAGAACCCATGATATTTCCATAAATTGCTGCTTCTCTGATTGTCTTTTCATTTATCTTGCCTCCTATTTTAGATAAATGACCAAGAAATCCTCCTGCAAAACAATCGCCAGCACCAGTAGGATCAACTACATTTTCTATAGGTACTGCTGGTAATGCAAAAATAATGTCTTTATAAAAAAGAATAAAACCATGCTCTGCCTTTTTAAAAATCACAAGTTCTGGACCCAACTCCTTAATTTTTCTTGCACATTTAATTACATTGTATTCATCTGTTAATAGTCTTGCTTCTGCTATATCAATTGTTATTCCATTAACTTTTCGAAACATATTCAGTACCTGATCATATTTATTATTAATCCAATATTCGATAGTGTCACAAAACACAAAATCAGGATTGCTAAACAAGCTCTGTATCTTCATATTTTGAATAGGATCGTTATTTGCCAAAAATACATATTTAGAATCAATAAATTCATCAGGAATTGAAGGTTCAAAATTTGCAATAACATTTAATTCGGTTTTATTGGCAGTTCTAACTGTTAAAGTGGAATCAAAAGAAGAATCATAATGAAAACATTTTTCATCATCTTTTACAATTATACCTTTAGTATTCAAATTTTGGTCCAAAATTTTCTTATAATGTGGCGGAAAATCATTACCAATTATTCCCACGATATTAGTTGGAACAAATTTTGATGCAGATAAGGATGCAAATGTTGCAGCGCCCCCCATTATTCGCTCTTCTGTTTTTATTGATGTTCTTGTTGTATCTATTGCTATCGACCCAAAAATAGTAAGCATATACATCTTTGTTTAGTCATGGAAGGACTATAAAAATTATTTTTAGATAGATACTTATCATCTCTTTACGTAATAAATCAAAATATGGCAACTCGTGGTGGCGGTGATGTTGGTCTTATTATTGCAATTACTGGTGGATCCGGTGTTATTTATGGTGTAAAATTAATTGAATCGTTAAATTCACTTAATTTGGAAACACATTTGGTTATAAGTGAATGGGGAGAAAAAACAATAAAGATTGAAACAAATATTGATATAGATTATGTGAAAAATCTTGCCACCAGATATTATGATAATAAGAATATGGCAGCTCCAATATCTAGTGGTTCTTTTAAAACTAAGGGTATGGTAATTATCCCTTGCAGTATGAAAACACTTGCTAGTATAGCAAATGGGTTAGATGATAGTTTAATTTCAAGAGCTGCAAGTGTATGTATTAAAGAAAGCAGAAAACTAGTTATGGTCCCAAGAGAAACTCCTCTTTCTAGAATTCATCTAGAAAATATGGTTAAACTGTCTGGTTTAGGAGTAACTATTTTACCCGCAATGCCAGGATTTTATTCTCATCCAAATACCATTGATGATCTTTTATCACATATTGTAGGAAAGGTTTTAGATCAATTTGGCATAGACAATAATATGTTCACAAGATGGGGATCAAAAAATAAAAAATAAAAAAATGTAACGAAAAAATTATTATAATAATTTTTAACAATAATACATTATTTTTTTTAGTAATTTTTATAAAACTTTGTTAGCTTGTTGGAAATTTTAAAAGATAGTCCAATACATATAAAAAATGCTAAAGAACTGAAAATTATTTGATATATAATGTCTATATCATAGTATCGTAAAACAAAAAGAATGACAATTCCAGGAATAGTTATAATAATTGCTAAAATGGTGCTAAACTTGTAATAAGAAGAGGTAGATACCTTTTTTTTATTTTCATCAGTAGAGGACGGCTGAGCAGGAGGCGCAGGAGAATTTGTAGATTGATCAGGTTGATGATGAGTAGGATCATCTTTGTTGTTGTTGTTTTTATTTTTTTTATTGTTATTGTGATCGCTATTATCGTCATTGTAGTAGTCTTTTTTTTTCACAATCTTTGATCCTTTCTAAATATAATTTATATATATTTTTATAGTTTATTCTTTCCTATATGAAGATTATTACTTTCCTCCCACAATTTCATTTTTTCAATTTTTGCTCTTCTTCTTATTTCTTGAAGGAAATTATATACATTTTTATGAGATCTGCCAGAACATATTCTTGTTATTGCTTCAGTAGTTAAAGTTATTTGATCAGGGCTGCCAATTATTCCTACATTATGACCATATATAGATATATATGAGCCAGTTAGTTCTTCTATCGTTCTTCTGGATTTTCCTTTTTCCCCTATTAATCGACTTTTAACTCGTGACAAAGAATTTGATGATTTTCCAACATAGTCTCTCAAGTCAATAACTTCTAAACTGATATCTTCATTGAACAAGTTAAACGCTCTTTCTGGAGAGAAACCTTTAGAGATAGCTATTACTATTTCCAATGCTTTATTTAAATCAAGTATATCCAAAGGATTAGTATTTCTAGATTTTAACATTACATCACCATATTCACTATCGACTTCAATGTCTATATTGCATTTATTTTCTATCTCCTCTTTAATAGATCCCTTTTTTCCTATAATGGCTCCGATTCTTTCTTTTTGAATTCGTAAAGTTCGTTGATAACTCAATCTAGTTCAGCCTAATTAGTATAATAACATTGCATTTAAAATATCTATTTATTAAAAAATTATAATAGGAAAAAAAAATTTAGATTTTTTCATTGAGTACATCCTCCTAATAGTTTTGCCGAAATTTAAAAATCATTAAAAAAGGAATATCTGAAACTATTTTTATACTCTCCCTCTTTGCTAGTCCTAAACTCAAAGTCTTGTCTACAACTCTTCTTCCAATCAGATTAGCAATAGAACATTTTTTTAATAAACTGGTAATTTCATTCTCATTTACAACTTCATTAAAAAATTCATTAGTTATGTTAATATTCAATGAATCACTTTCTATATTCTTACCAACCAATTCCTCATCGCATATGTTTATCATCAACGAGCCTTGATAATTCATTTTTCTAATATAGAATTTCTGATTAGCATTATGATCATTATAAGAGGGATATTCTGAAATATTATTTTTAGTAGTATTATCTTCTGTCATTTATGGCTGAGCTGATATTAACAATCTGACTAACTATATATGAATTAATTTATCGAACATCATTATTTTTTATTATACATATTAGGTATTTTGTTATTCAGAATCATGAAAGGAATTGTTATTACAAGTAGTGGATATTTTAGAGAAAATATAGTTGAATTAAATTTCTTCAATTCATATAGATTTAGCATTCAATAAATAGTATCTCTTGCAATGAAAGGATATTATAAAACTATTTGTCTTTACTTTTCTTCTTCTCCTTCTCTTTATCTTCTTTTTTCTTTATCCCTTATCTTGTCATAAAAAATACAAACAAAAAAAATACTGTATTATTGTTGGTCATAAATAACAAGATACTATAAGTAATAATATTTGAGATATTTTTTTAATGACAAATATTTTTGTACTACGTAATTATATTTTTTAGGAAACATTCTCCAAATTTTAAACTATCAACATTAATTTCGGAATCTTATGACAATAAAATGGTAATACTGTTATAATTTTTATAATTGTTTAGAAAGGAAAAAAGAGGAATTTAACCAATCAAATAACAAAAGGCAATCAATTACAAAAGTTGCGACATGCTCTTATAATTAATAATCAACTATTTATTTATAAGAATGATCGATAATAGATAAAAATAATTATCATTATCAATGTCGTCAATAAATATATATAAAAATTATAATTTCATTATTATATTATTACTAACGTCATTTTTATGATATAATAAATTAAAATATTTTCTCTATATACTTCCCAATTTTTTCACATATTTTTTATATGCATCTAAATAAGATCTTTTGTCACCTATATCAATGAAACCTGAATCTACTGTAAAAGCCTTAACAATTTTCTTTTGAGAAATTATATCCTTTACTATTTTGTCCATTCCAATAGTACTGGATTGAGGAATCATATCTAGAAATTCTTTTTCCATTATATAGCAACCAATATTTATTAATCCTTCAACTTCTGGTTTTTCTCTCCATGATGTAACAATATTAGCCTGTTCGTCTGTATCTATGAAACCATATTTCAGTTTTGTTTTATATTTCATTAAAGCCATAGAAAGAAAAGCTTTTGATTCTTCATGTTCTTGAACCATTTTTGTTAGATCAAAGTCATAGATGGAATCACCATATAGACAAAGAAATCTATCCTTTAACATTTTTTCTGCAGTTTTCAATTGACCAGCAGTAGCTAAAGGTCTTTCAGAACGTGCATATGATATTTTTATACCAAATCTTCCTCCATCTTCAAAATAGTCTTCAATTGTTCGATGCAAATAACTTACACAAATAATTACTTCATCAATATTTTTTAACTGCTTGACCCATTCTACTAAATATTCAAGCAATGGTTTATTTCCTAATGGTAACATTGGTTTGGGAATAAAGAAAGTATAAGGTTGTAGTCTTGTTCCTAATCCACCAGCAAGAATAACTGCCTGCATCTTAAAAATTTAATTTAATTTATTTTTGAAGTATAATATACTTTTAGATTACAAATTATCTAATCAGTATTTTTCTATTATTCGTTTTATATATTTTATGACCTCTTTTGGATTTTGCCCAAATACTATTATAATAGGCTCTTTTCCAAAATCTCCTTTATGATAAATTACATTTGCATTAGGTTTTTTTCTTAATGCTTCCTTAATTCCCCAAGGAATGGTATATCCTTCTTTTTCTTTGAACTGAGAGGGTTCAAATTGCCGTTCATATTCTGATATTTTCAAAAAAGATTGAAACAATTCAATTATCTTTTTATCATATTTTAAATTGAATCCGGCTCTTATTGTAGGATTAATGGTCATATATGAAATTACTGCTGATGCAATATGTTTTGATGCTCCAAATTCTATAGATGAGCTTGCTTTCGCTTTTTTTTCATCTAATTTTACTATTCTACCTTTAACCCCCGCAACTTCCATTAGATTAGTGGCATTTGGTATTGCATATGCAAAATTAGATTGTGTTTCTGGAATTAATTTGCCCATTCCTTTAATCTCTTCCAATTCTTTGATGGCCTTTGCTAATTCTTCGATTACCTGAAACTTAAATGATGATAATGAAGTTGTTATGCTAGTATCTACAACCGGATTTCCTTTTCCTATATGTAAGAGATTTTGTAAAGCCTTGTTAACAAATTCATTAGCCAGATAACATGCTCTAGGTATTTCGTGTCCTTGTGAAATGAATGCAGACAATGCTGCAGAAAAATTGCAACCAGAGCCATGATTTTTGGGAATAGTTAGTAGAGGATTAGAATATTCTGTTATATCCAAATTATCCTCAATTAAAGTGTCAATAGATTCTTTCGAACCATTGTGTTCTTTTTCTCTTTCTCCTCCTTTTGCTCCCTTTATAATAACATTTTTAGCACCAAGATCTTTTATCTTTAATAAAGCTTTTTTTATGTCTTCTTTTGTATTAATTTTTATTTCTGAAAGTTTTATTGCCTCATTGATATTTGGCGTGGTTATAGTAGCTATAGCCAATAGCTTTTTTTTAAATACTTGCATTGCCTCAGGCCTTATAAGATTTTGTCCAGATGTGGAAGTAAAAATTGGATCTATAATTATAGGGATATTCTCATTTTTCAAAATATCATATATTTTGCTAATTATTGACTCATCATAAACCATTCCAATCTTTATTGAATCAATCTTTATATCTTCTAAAATTAATTTTATCTGTTTTATTACTATTTTAGAAGGAATAGGAAAAACCTCTATTATTTTCTCTGTATTTTGGACAGTTATTGCAGTAATAGCAGAACATCCATACACTCCTAATGATGAAAAGGTTTTGATATCTGCTTGAATCCCTGCCCCTCCACTAGGATCACTTCCAGCAATACTTAACGCAGAATTAATTTTCATCTTTTTCTTTAATGTAAAAAATATACACAGATTCTATTATTAATAATTAATTCATAAATTATTAATAAATTAATCAAATGATGCATTAATGTTAATTCTATAAAAAGATCTTTTTTTCACTTTCCTGGTTTGTTTTCTATTTTTTGCTTTAATTTATATTATATCTATTTCTTTTGTTAAACACCCAAAATTTGTTTTAACAATGCTCTATAGTCTACTTTTTCTTTTTTACTTCCTGGTGAAGGAAGTTCAAAAATCAAAGGAATAGGTTTTATAGATCGAATCTTTGCCAGCTCTATTCGAATATCTTTGCCAATATCATCACTTAATAAAACTAAACCAGCTTCATTTTTAGAAATAATTTGATTTATTTTTGAAAGAGCTTCTTTAGGACTTTGAACATCAATTCCTTCTATACCAGCCATCTGAAAACTTGAGATAAATATACGATTTCCTAATGCTAAAACTTTCAATTTTACTAATGTGAATAATTTCCATCCTATTAAATATTTTTTTTATTTTAAGGTACATTTTAACTTTCTAAAAGATAATGCTATTCGAGTAATAATATGTCTAGATAGTTAGTAAATTTTTAAAATAATAAAAAAAGATACCAATCCCAAAGATGCTAATAAAATAAGCGTTGCTTTCCATAATCCCGTATTAGCTTTTTCACTAATGTCCCACATACCTCCTCCTTCACTTCTTGCTCTAAAGTTTTTCTCATCATATTGTTTGAGATTTTCATAACTATAGAAATTAGCAAAATCTGCAGAAGGAGTCCATTGAAATCCTTGTTGTCTTTTTTGTTGAAATATTTCATTTGCAAGATTATTATCATCATATCTTTTTCTTGCTTTCACATCAGATAAGACTTCATAAGCTTGAACAATTTGCATAAATTTTAGGTTTGATTCTTCAGAATTTTTATTTTTGTCAGGATGATATTTTAGGGCAAGCTCACGAAAAGCTTTTCTTATTTGTATTTGATTAGAATCTTTTGGTATTCCTAATATCTTATAATAATCCAACAATTAATACTTTATTCTTCAAGGTAAAATAATAATTTTTTCATGATTTTTATGTATTAATAAAGAGATCTTTTATATTGGTCACTATAAGAATTAAATCATAATCTATTTATCTTCGTAATGGATCTTATATATTATGGAAAGATTCTTTGGAAGGAAAATAACCAATAAATTTAAACTAGAAGAGAAACAAGCTAAAGAAGATAGACAAAAAAAAGAAGAAGCTAAAGAGGAAAAAAAACCTTCCGGATCTGAGAATAAAACTAAAGCTAGTAATATTACTGATATTCAAAAATTTGATCTTTATAGTAAAGGAGTTAATCATATGGCTAACGAAAAACTTTCGGATGCCATTAGATGTTTTGAATTATCTTTAAGAATGGATCCTCAATTTGTTAATGCATGGATAAAAAAGGGATATTCGCATTTCCATCTTGGTGAATATACCGTTGCTATTTCTGCTTATGATCATGCCCTTGATTTAGATATCAATAATTTTGAAGCATGGAATCTTAAAGGACTTGCATATTATAGGATGAATAATTTGATAAAAGCCATAGAATGTTGTGAAAAAGCAATAGATCTCAATCACAATGATGGGATGTCTTGGTATAATCTAGCATGTTATCTAGTACTTGATGGTAGAGTCGATGATGGAATGGAAGCCCTCAAACGAGCGATTGAAATTGATATTTCTTATGCTAAACGTGCTGTTAGAGATAGAGATTTTGAAAATGCCAAAGCAGAAGAAGGATTTAGAAGAATCATTGAAGTTGTTGTATTGGAAGCAGTAAGACATGGTTATGATTATCCTGGCAAAATAATTTGGATAACTGGTATGGATAAAGTTGAAGTTGATGATGCTTTACTTCGGTTAACTATGAAAGGTTTGGTAATAAGAAGGGAAAAGAAGAATTTATTCAAGAAAGAGGAATATTTTGAACTTTCTAAAGAAATAGCTTCAAAAGTTGGAACAGTTAAACGTTCTGGGTTGATGGGAAAATCCCGAGAGATTTCTCCTCCTGTTCAACAATTAAAAGATATAAGTGAACTATTAGGAAAAAGTAGAGAATCTATAGAACAGGGAGATGTTGAAACAACTATAAGTTATTTTGATAAATTGATAAATCCTTCTATTCATGGAAGTAACATGATTGAGAAATTCTTTAACGAACACAGGGATTTAAGATTGTATCAAAATAGACTTAAAGACAAAGGGCAAGAATATCTTAATTCTCATAAAACTGATTTCCTGAAATTAATAACTGAGATCGATAGTAAAGTTAGGGGAACTCATTTCTCATCAAATAATATTGTAGATGGATAGGAAGAAGAAAAAGAAGAAAAAATAAAACCATACATATCCCTATTCTGATAAATATTCTCTCTTGGCTACAAAGAATACATATTATTTTTGAGATAATCACATCATCAAATGCATAATAAAATGCATTAGTAATATATAATCAATTGATGGTGATATAACAATATATGCCGAAAATTTTTTCTGATGTCAGCGAGAAAGAAATTAGTCGCTCAATTGCTGCAATGTTTATGGAAACAATGAACGAATATACAGACTCTGATGTTATTATTATTGGTGCTGGACCTGCTGGTTTATCTGCAGGCAGAGAATTAGCTAAATCAGGGATTAGAACATTAATTATTGAACAAAACAACTACATTGGTGGTGGATATTGGGTTGGTGGTTATATGATGAATCCTGTAACTGTAAGAGCACCAGCTCAAAAAATTTGGGATGAGTTAGGAGTTCCATATAGAGTCATTAGAGAAGGACTTTATGCCACTTGGGGTCCTCATGCTTGTTCTAAATTAATAGCTGCAACATGTGATGCAGGAGTTAGATTTTTACAACTAACAAAATTTGATGATCTAGTTATTAAAAATAAACGTGTTGGAGGCGTTGTAGTAAATTGGATGCCAGTTTCTGCACTCCCAAGAAATATCACCTGTGTCGATCCAATTGCATTTGAAAGTAAAATAGTTATAGATGCATCTGGTCATGATTCTGTTGCAGTAAAAAGATTAATGGAAAGAGGTTATGTAAAGTGGAAGGGAATGGATCCAATGAATGTAGAAGGAGGTGAAGATGAAGTAGTTAATTATACTGGAGAAGTATTTCCAGGACTAATTGCAACAGGAATGTCAGTAACCGAGACTCATGGCCTTCCAAGAATGGGTCCTACCTTTGGTTCAATGCTATTATCTGGTAAAAAGGCTGCTGAAATAGCTGCTCGCAAGTTAAGAGAAGTACCAGAAATTCCAAACTGACTGATTGGCTGATTTAGGAAGCTGATAATAGAGTAAATTTTTTTGGGTTTTATTCTTCTTTTCTATTTACTTTGTTACATTATAAACATATCAATTTCTATAATGAATCCTCTTGGCCAGAGATAGATATTGAAAAGATTATATCGTGTTTAAAGAAAGAATTACCCAATAATATAATAGAAAAAGAGAAAGAATCTTGGTTATATTTTAATTCATTAGATAAAGAAAAAAGTTTATCATTTTATAACCATGCTATTGTCCAAGATCTAAAACAACCATTATACATTTATGATTTGAATTATAATCATTATAACTATGATAGTAATAACGAAAAAAAGGTAATTACACCCATCAAAAAAAATGAGTTTGTTGAATACTTGTTATATGATGGATTTGTGATACAAAAATTGCTTGAGAATTTAATACAAAATGATGAGAAGCAACAACAGCAGGAATTAATATTTAAAAAACTTAAAATTCTGATAACAGATAAACTATTATGTACATTTGATGAGACAGATTGGAGGTATCATGCAAGGTCTCTGATATGTGGAAATCCAACTTTGATTTCTACATCTGGGATTGTAGAGGGCATTGCTAAACCTCGTGATTATTATTATAAATTGTATTTTTATAGAGAAAAAGACCTTGATATTGTTGATGAGCTTAAAAGGTATTACAATCGACAATTTATTAATTATAATGATCCTCGAATAAATGATATTATTGTAGGTTTAGTTCTTCAATCACTTTTTTATTTTATCAATTCCGGAGATCCCTTTTGCGAAGACAGAAATTGTAGGTTATTTAATGCACACTTTCAAGATGATATTATTAGAATCAATATAAAAGAGAAAAAGATATGCCAAAGACATAAAATTCTCCTAAATAAATACAATGAAAGTCTTTCTATTGATAATAATTGTTAAAAAATCAGAATAGAAATAAGAATAGAAATATTATAGCGAACAAATTATTAATTGGTCTATATTTTTATTTATAACATACAAAATGCAAGTTCATGATAATAATGATGAGGCTAATTATGAGAGTAAAGATCATACTAATACTAATAATAATAATCAAAATCAAAAATTGGATACTTTTGATGTTATTATCATTGGCTCAGGTCCTGCTGGTTTCACTGCTGCAACCTATACATCTCGTGCCAAACTTAAGACCTTAGTCATATCTGGCAGTTTGCCAGGAGGACAATTAATGACAACTAGTGAAGTTGAGAACTATCCAGGATTTCCAAAGGGAATATTTGGACCTGAATTAATGATGAATATGAGAGAACAAGCTACAAGATTTGGTTCTATTGTTGTGGATGACGAAGTAATAGAAGTTAATTTTAAACAAAATCCTTTTTTTGTAAAAACTTATTCCAAGGAATATCAATCTAGATCAATTCTAGTATGTACAGGAGCTACTCCACGAAAATTAGGCATTGCTGGAGAAGAGGAATTTGGAGGAAGAGGTGTATCTTATTGTGCTACATGTGATGGTCCTTTCTTTAAGGGGGAGGATATTGCTGTTGTTGGAGGTGGAGATACTGCCCTGGAAGAGGCAACCTTTCTAACTAAGTTTGGAAAATCAGTAAAATTAATCCACAGACGCAATTCACTTAAAGCAAGCAAAATATTACAAGAAAAATCATTTGAAAATCCTAAAATTCAATTTCTATGGGGTAGTACAATTACCAAAATAACTGGAAACAAAAAAATTTCAACAATATCAATAAAAAATGTAAATACTCAAGAAGAAAGGGAATTAAATGTTGGAGGTTTATTTGTAGCGATTGGACATGAACCAAATACAAAAATATTTAAAAACCAACTTGAAATGGATGACCACGGTTATATCGTTCTAAAAGAAAATACAAGAACTAGTGTTGATGGAGTATTTGCAGCAGGAGATGTACATGATTTTCGTTACAGGCAAGCTATTACCGCTGCTGGCTATGGTTGTATGGCTGCCCTTGACGTTGAAAAATGGCTGACTGAAAAGTAGATTGACGATAATAACAAAAATTAAAATTAGTAATTTAAAATAAAATTAGTAATTTAAAAAAAATATTCGATTTAATTATCTTTGATAATATTTCTATTTATAAACATAATTATTGTAAATTTGTTATTAAAAAAGATAATTTTTTAAAAAGATCATTCATTACACTCTGCCGCTCTTTAAAATTTGTAACTTTAAATAATTAAAAGAAAATGTGATTTTTTATTGCTAGTACAATAATTCTGATAGATATTTTGTATTTTCCAGAGTTTTATCGTATTCTTCAGCAGTAAAAATGTTTTGTTCTTTATATAGACTCTTGAATTTTCTTCCATCATCAGCAAAAATGCCTACTATGATTCCCTTTTTAATTTTATTTCTAGTTTCTAGCATTGCTGACATTACTGAACCAGAGGATGGTCCCACCAAAATATTCTCTTTTTTAGCAAGTTCCTTTACCATTGTAAAAGAGGCTTTGTTAGTTGCAGTAAACCATTCATCCACTACACTTTCTCGTCTTTTAAAAAGATCAGGCATAGAAGATTCTTCAAAGTTTCTTAATCCCTGCAATAAATGATTTTTTTGTGCTTGAATTGCAATAACCTTAATATTCGGATTTTTTTCTTTCAAATAGACACCTGTTCCTGTTATAGTTCCTCCAGTTCCACAACCTGTTAGAAAATGAGTAATCTTGCCATTAGTTTGATACCATATTTCAGGGCCAGTACTCTCGTAATGAGCCATAAAATTAGCATCGTTTTCATATTGATTTGGCATATAGTAAATATCTGGCCTTGGAGTCGATATTGCCGTTGCAAGTGCAATACTCTGATCAGTCCCTGCTCCTACTCTTGGACACAAATCATCTGAAGTTTCATGTATTATAGCTCCTAATTTTTTAAGTATAGATTTTGTTTCAGCACTTACTTTTTCTGGAATAACTATCTCTACTTTGTATCCCAAAGATGAGGAAATTCCTGTTAATGCTATTCCCGTATTTCCTGAAGTAGGTTCTATAATTATGCTTTTGTCTTTCTTGATTCTTCCTTTTGATTCTGCATCTTTTATCATCCAAAATGCAGCTCTGTCCTTAACAGAACCAAAAGGATTGTACCATTCTAATTTAGCAAAAAGTTTTACGCTATCTGTTGAAAAAGAAGATAATTCTATTAAAGGAGTATTTCCTATTTTTTCTATAACTTGATTTCTTGTTATTGTTTGAGTCATTTTACTTTGCCTTTTTTATTACAAATTCTAAATCTGATTTCTTTTTATTTATTGATACTAAATCATGTCCATTTCTGTTTACCCATCTTGAAATATCTTCTTCTGATTGTGGATCATCAGCAACAACCTTTAATCTTTCACCTATTGTCATTTTTTCCATTTCTATCTTTGTTCTAAAAACTGGTTCAGGACAATAAAGTCCTCTTACATCAATAACTTTTTTAAAATTATCATTATTGTTATTGTTATCGGTCATATTCTACTATGTTCCTACTATAAAAAGAAGCTGTTGCAATATAAAATGTTTATGACTTCCTTTTATAGTTAAATTCATCGGAAAATATCTTTCTTCTCCTTTCTTATAATTTTTGTAATTGAACTATTACGTTTAGAGTAATTAACATTTCTAACTATTGCTATCGGGATCCCTTCTGTCTTACCCATAACTAGTTCTGCTGCTCCTGCTATTTCATCAACAATAGCTATTTCTGTAACCCTTAAAATTTTGCCAAACATATCATGTTTTCCTTTATAACTTTTTAAAGGTTTTATACCTGCAATACCAATTGCAACATTTGTCTGACCCATTCTAAATGGTCGACCAAACGTATCTGTTATTAAAACAGCGACCTGTTTTCTTGTTTTTTGATATATCTTTTTCCTTATTGATTCTGCAGATTTATCAGGGTTTATTGGCAGTAAAAGAACTTGATCCTTTTTATTACTTACATTACTTTGATCTATACCGGCATTTGCACAAATAAAACCATGATGAGTTTCTGCAATTATAATATTATTAAATATTCTTATAATCTTACGCGATTCTTGTAATATCAATTCAATAATTCGAGGGTCTTTATCTACTTGCTTACTAAGTTCAATTGACTTGTGGGAAGGAATAATATCATCAAGATCAATTACTCTTCCTTCATTTTTTGAAACGATCTTTTGAGCTAAAACTATTATATCACCATTCTCGAGAACTTGTCTGTTGTTATTTTTTTCTTTTATTGCTTTTAAAAAAGTATCTACTATATTTGATGTTGGTTTTATGTGGCTATCTATATATATTGGAATTATCTCAATTTTTTTTAGCATTAGAATTTATTACATGAAATTTTTTATTTTTTTATTTATTTTAGTTTATTTTTCATTTCTTCTTGATTAGTTTTTAGAATCCAATTTCCAAACCTTTTTTCTAACAAATTTTTTAATAAAGATAAGTTCCTTATTTCTATAACATCATCTGCTTTATTTTTGACTATATCTACAGGACAAAAACCTACTGTATAACCTGCTATATCAAATAGCTTGAGATCATTAGCTCCATCAACAACTACAACTATTTCTTCTTTTTTAATACCTAATTGTTTAATTATGGGTCTAACAACAAGTGATTTATCTGAAGTCACTTTAAGGTCAATATCATCTAATATTCCATTTTTAAAAATTAATTCATTAGAAAAAATTAAATCTAAACCTAGCTCTTTCTTTAATCTCTCTGTAATAATTGTGAATCCACCTGAAATGGCAACCATTTTCCATCCTGCATTTTTAAGTGTTAAGCAAAGATCTTTCGCTCCAGGCATAATTTCTAGGTTTTCTCCTATAGCTTTAGCATCTTGAAATTTTGTACCTCTTAACGCATACACTCTCCTTCTAAGACCTTCTTCCCAATCTATGTCTCCTCTTATGCCTTGTTTTGTTATATCCCAAATTTCCTTTTCTTTTGCAGGACCGAAAACTTGAGCCAGAATAGGTAAATATTCAGCATTAAGTAATACTCCTTCCACATCAAATATTATTAACATAGATATTTGCTTAAGCGACTATCTTTCTTTACCGTATATTAAGCTTGTCTGTTTTATAATAGCAAATTGTTAAAATTAAAGAAAAAAATTGGAGTGTTGTAGTGGTAGATGGAAAGTAAATAAATTAAAATGTAGTTAAGTTGTCAAAAAGTAAAAAACTAATAATACGGAATAATCTTTAATCAAATTTATAGAATGGAAATTGCACAACTCATTTTTCTATCCTTAATTATTTCTATACTTGGTGGAGTTTGTTTCACCTGGATTTACCTTTTATTATTTATGATTAAATCAATTACCATTTCTCCCAGGTTGGAATTTATAGAAAATATAGAAAAAAAGTTTCCAAAGATTAGCATAATACTTCCTGCCAGAAATGAAGAAAAATTTATTCGCCATTGCATAGATAGTCTATTAAAACAAGATTATCCAGATTTTGAAATAATTTTAGTCAATGATGAATCAACAGATAAAACCTTGGAAATTATGAAAGAATTTGAAAAATCACACCCCGCTAAAATTAAAGTTGTTAATGTCACACATCGTGATGAGAATTGGATTGGAAAAAATTGGGCATGCTATCAAGGTTATTTAAAATCTAATGGTAATTTATTGTTATTTACCGATGCAGATTCATGTCATTCAGAAAAAACACTGTCATTAGCTGTTCAAAATATTATTCACAATAGATTAGATGCAATAACAGTAATGCCAATGTTATTGTGTTACGATTTTCTTACCAAAGTAACTATTCCAATATTAACTACTTTTATGCATACTAGATTTTCTCCTCTAAAGGTTAATAACGCCAAATCAAGGGTTGGGTATTTTATTGGAAGCTATTTTATAATTAATAGAGATACTTATGAAAAAGTTGGGACTCATGAATCAGTAAAACATGAAATAATAGAAGATGGTGCTTTGGGCAAAAAAGTCAAAGAGGCTAATTTTAAAATGAAAATGGTTAGAGGTGAAACCTATATTCAAGCGATATGGGCACGAAACTCTCCAGAATTATTTAATGCTATAGATAGATTAGTTATACCTCTCTTTAAAGAGAAAAGACTTGAAGCTAGTCTTTTAAGCATAGCTTTATTCTTTTTATTGCTATTTCCTGCTTTGATATTTCCTTTGTCATTAATATCAAGTATAAACAATCAAAATCTCATTAACTATGGGATATCTCTTTTATCTGGTTTAATACTGGTAATTCTACTAATCACAAATATAATTCAAATCCAAAAAACACTTTTTTTTAATAAAATTTACTCTATTGGTTTTATGATTGGGGGAGCGATTATAGTTTCAAGATTTATTAATAGATTGATAAAATATAATACAAAAAGTATAATCAACTGGAGAGACAGAATATACACACTATCTACAGATCAAACATCTCCATTATAAAAATTCACAAATTTGAAATATTTGTTCTCTTTTCTTTTTGATACAAATTTATTAAGATAAATGACATTTTCTTCTTTGGATGCTAATATATATCTCCAATATTCATCTATTGACTTTGTAATACCAATCCTCTTAGTAGATAATATTAGATGAGGTTTAACATTTTCTTCTTCTTCTATATATATTTCGCTAGTAATATCAGTCAAATTGTAATTATTATTCTGTTTGTTTATACATAGTGCTTGAGCGATTTTTCCTGGCCCATTTGTTAGAGAATTTATATCTTGAACATTTCTATACTCTTTCATATATTGGATTCCGTCTTGAGGTTCTAAAGCTCGTAATAATACAGCACCTGCAATCTCCTTTGATGATCTTGCGGTAACATTGAAACAAAAATGATTTCCATAAATAAAATAAATATAAGACCTACCAACAGGCCCAAACATAACCTGATTGCCTTTTGAAATACCTTTGAATGCATGACTAGCTTGATCATTTTTAAAGCCATAAGACTCTGTTTCAACTATTATACCTGAAATCTTTATTCGTTTTTTATTTTTGTTTGTTATTATTCTTACTAATTTTTTTCCTAAGAGGTCTTGCGCCACTACATTGGTCTCTCTTAAAAAAAAATTAGAATTAAGTATTTTTGGTCTTTCCGATAATTTCAATTCCTTTTGTAAATAATTATAATAATAATAAGTATAAGATAATTTGCAAAATAATCAATATAGCTGATTGATTTAAATAGTCTCTGATAGTAATAATTGTGTTTGCAAAAAAATCTTGGTATAAGTTATGAATTAAAATTGCCTTTAATACTTATCCATACACCATTTGGATTAAAATTTTTTGATAAAATAGCCAATTCAAAATTTGGCAAAATTTATGCAAAATTTAATATCTATTTAATGCCCTTAATAACTGCTTTAGCTGTATTTTTAATCGTAGGATCTCTTTTAGTATTATTTTCTAATGATTCTGCTAGGGAAGGTGTTCGTGAAATAGGTCCTCAAGGTAATCTATTGATTCCAGGTTTAAATCCTATACTACCTTGGACATATGGATGGATTGGATTGGTTATCACTATAATAATTCATGAAGCAGGACATGGTATTGTTGCCAGAGTTTACAATACCAAAGTAGAGTCGACTGGAGTTGTATTATTTTTTGTCATACCGATAGGGGCGTTTGTAAATATCCAACAAGATGAATTAAATAGAACATCATTTAAACAAAAAAGTGCAATTCTTACTGCAGGACCTATGAACAATATGATACTTGCAGGGATCTGTTTTGGATTGCTGTTTCTTTTAGTATCTTCACTTTCACCTATTTCAAATACTTCAGGAGATGAACCAGGTATCACTGTATTAACGGTTGGAGAAAATTCTTTAGCACAATCTATTGGATTAGAAAAGAATTCTATCATTACTTTTATCAATAATCAACCAATAGAAGGTGTTGTAGAGCTACGTGATATTTTAAGAGATAATTTAGGAAAATCTATACAAATAAAGTGGTTGACAGAAGATAAAAGAGAACAAATACAATCTGTTAACCTACCCGAATCTCTTCCAGAAAATAAAGGCGTATTAGGCATTACTCTTGTAGATACTTTTTTTGATCCGGTACTAGTTTTAGACAATTACAAAAATATGTTTTTAACTAATCCACTAGCAATACTTATGCCACCCACTTTACAGCAAAGTCTCGTTCCATATTCTGATATTATGTCTTCTCAATATTCTTCAAGTATTTTTGGTCCAGCTTTTCCAATTATTGGAAATTTACTTTTCTGGATTTGGTTTATCAATTTTAATGTAGGAATATTCAACGCACTTCCTATAACTATGTTAGATGGAGGTCAATGGTATGGTACATTATTGGAAAATAAAATTAAAACCAAAAGCAAAGTAAAGCCATTTACTATTTTAAGCATAGTTTTTATAATAATTGTAATATTGGCATTTACTTTACCATGGGTTTTACGGTAAGATGAGAATGCCTATGCATATTTATGCTAGGAGAGTAATAAAATGATATTACAGGATTTTTTCTTAATTGATAGATAAAAATAATTGCTATATATGACTAAAACTATATTAATGGAATAATAAATATAGTATATACAAGTTTCAATTTATGTCTATTAATTATTTCTTTTAAAATAGATAAATAATTGATATTGAACAAATGAATAAAAAAATTTGATAAATATGAAAAGAAATACTAATAATAATGGTAATATTAATACTGGTCAGAAAATCAACTATAACAATGATTCAGTAAATAATGAAAATAAAAGTGAGACAACAGATAGAATATTCAATCTAAGATATTCTAATGAAGAAGAAGCAATAACAAAAACAATTCTCAACTCTATTCCTAAAGAGTCACAAATTACTCTAGCTAGGTTTGAAGGACCAAATATTGCTTTATACACTAAAAACCCTAAATTTTCTCTAACAGAATTGACATATTATCTTTCATCTCTTTCAAAAACCTTGAAAAAAAGATTCATAGTTAGAACTGACAACTCAATTAGACTTCAAGAAGATAAGACGAGATCTATTGTTGCTAAGATATTACCTAAAGATATCGTCGTTTCAGCCGTCTTTTGTGATGATGCAACTGGTGAAGTAGTTTTAGAAGTTAATAAACCTGAAGCAATCGATTCTGAAATTCTTATAAATATAGCTCATTCTACTGGATGGATAGCTCATTTACGACGTTCATCACATATTTCATCTATGAGTATAAAAAATATACACACAATATTGAAAAGCTCCTCAAAGGAACGAAGTAACTTTCTAAGAGAATTGGGTAAAAGAGTTTTCAGAGAACCATTAATAAAAAGAATAGACGAAACTTTTGAAAATGAAAAATTCTCAGAAAGGAACATAACCAATGGTAATAAACCAGGTAAGATTTGGAATAACAAAGAAGTTTATATTTTTTGTCTGGGAGGAGTAAAACAAGTGGGACGGTCTTGTTTTCTTGTTGTAACCTCTGAGAGCAAAATTATGTTAGATTGTGGCATTAATCCTGGAGAAAATAACGGGATTGATGCTTTCCCAAGAATAGACTGGCTTGATTGTCAGTTAGAAGATATAGATGCAATAGTGATTAGTCATGCTCATATAGATCATCAAGGATTCTTACCTACATTATTCAAATATGGATATGATGGTCCAGTTTATTGTACTGAACCCACATTACCTTTAATGAATTTATTACAGTCTGATTCAGTAAAAATAGCGCAAAATAATGGTATTTATTGTCCATATGAAACTCGAGATATTAATGAGGTAATAAAACATTGTATCACTTTACCTTATGGTAAACCAACAGATATTTCACCAGATGTTACTATCACACTTAATAATGCTGGTCATATTATGGGAAGCGCAACTGTACATTTGAACATTTCTGGAGCTCATAATATATTGTATTCTGGTGATTACAAATATTCAAAAACCCAATTATTAGATTGCGCTGTTTCAAACTATCCTCGTGTAGAAACGTTGATTACAGAGAGTACATATGGTGGTTCAAATGATATAATGCCAGATCAGACGGTCGTTTACAATACTTTTACTGAGACAATTAATAAAACATTAACAAATGGTGGTAAAGTCCTTATTCCTGTGCCGGCAGTTGGTCGTGCCCAAGAAATAATGCTTGTTTTAGATAAAGAAATGAAAGAAGGTAGATTGATTGAAGCTCCCATTTATATTGAGGGAATGATTTCAGAGGCTAGTTCTATACATATGTCATATGCACATTATCTTGGCCAAGATGTAAGACGATCTGTATCCCAAGGAATTAATCCATTCCAATCAGAATATTTTACTGTGGTTAATGGCTTAGGTAAAAGAGATGAGGTTTTAAATGATCCAAATCCTGCTATTATTATGGCTACTTCTGGTATGTTAGAAGGTGGACCTTCGGTTGAATATTTCAAAGAAATTGCTCCAAGGTCAGATAACAAAATGATTTTTGTATCATATCAAATCAATGGTACATTGGGACGGAGGGTTCTAGATGGCAAAATGAATGAAGTTAGTATGATGGATAAAAATGGCAAAGTCAAAGTTATTCCTTTAAAGTGTCAAACTCAAAAAATTGATGGGTTTAGTGGTCATAGTGATTTCAATCAGATCTTGAGTTTTGTTTCTAGAGTAAAACCAAAGCGTGTGCTAGTAAACCATGGTGAACGAACAAAATCAGAAAATATTGCTAGTACAATTTATAATAAAATTGGAATTAGATCATCTGTACCGGATAATAGAGAAATTATAAAATTGAGATAAGAAAATAAAATTATTACATCTTTACTATATGATTATTTTATATAAACAATAGACTTTTTAGGGAAGTATGCTTAATACTTTTGGTTGGGATATGGCAATAAAATATAGATGTTTAGAATGTAATATTGTTCTTTCAGGTGAAGGGGCTTCTCGGCATTATCTTTCGAATCCTTCACATAAACTCGAAAAATTACCGCCTCCCCTTAAACCGACGAAGAATAATAGAGAAGAGTATTGAAATTACTTATTCTCTAATACTCTCCAAAGTGGAGATTAATTGCCATATGTTTGTACGAATATGTGACTGAATATGTGGGTTTTGAGTAGTACTTTCTAATAAACTTATAGCATTTGCAACCCGTACTGAGATCTCTCCATTTCTTTCATCTCTTAATATTGATAGAATTTCTTTCATTGAATTTTTAATACTCTTTGGAACGGTATGATTTTTTAAAATAGATTCTATTAGGTTAATTGACTTTAATAGTTTTTCCTGATTGTCTCTTTTCCGCGTTTCCTTTGTTTGTCTCATGGTCATGATATTATTTCGATATAAAATAGGAATAAATATCTTTTTTATTCTTTTTCTTCATTGACTTATTATTTTTTTATTATTGATTTTTAATCATCTCATATTGAAGAAATATAAAGGAAAAAGAAGAGTCATTTTTTGATGGATTCATAATAATATAATTGAATAATAGAATTAACTTTTATTACTTTTTACCTGTTTTTTGTATAATTTTATCAGTTCGTCCGTGTTTGTAGAATCTTCAGGATTTTTATCATACCTTATTTTTCCAGAATACTTTGGAAATCTCAGTGCTAGACCAAAATTATCTCGAATCAATCCGAATGCTGCAGTATGTGACGGACTGAGAGTAATTTCAGAGCCTATTATTTCTAAAACCAACTTTGGCTTAAACCAGACGTCCATTTTCATATTAGTTCTGACAGTAGAGTGCTTCTCTTTAACTATATAGTTTTTTAGATCATTATAAATGAGTTCTAAATCTTGATCAGAAAAACCAGTTCCCACTTTACAAATGCTCTGAAATGTATCAGAGTCTGGATCATATGAAGCTAATAATAAAGCTCCATAATAGCCTGTGCGTTTCCCCCTTCCTAACAACGCCCCAATAACTGTAAGGTCAAAGCTATCTCCTAGGGCATTATCATATTCTTTTTTTAGTTTCATCCATAAATATTCTCTAGCCCCTGCCCGATATTTGCTATTTAGTTGTTTTAACATTAATCCCTCGCACCCATTCAGTTTTGCTTGGCTAAAAAAATTCTCTATTTGTAATAAATTGGAAGAAACAATTTGTTGGACAACCTCTAGAGTATTATTTTTATTTTCCTTAACAATGGTTTCCAAAATTTTCCTTCTTTTAATATATTCATAGTTAGTCAAATCTTTTCCTTCTAAATATAATATATCGAATAAGTATACTTTAATTGGATATTTTTTTACAATATCATGTATATTATACTTTCTTTTTCTATGCATAAGTTCCTGAAAAGGCTGAATTTCTTTTGTAGTTAAATCAATAGAGACTATTTCAGCCTCTAATATACTTCTATTAACTTTAAAATTAATTATTGAATCTACTATATCTGGATAATGGGTTGTTATCTTTTCAAGGCTTCTTGAAAATAATTGTACTTCTGATCTATCTTTGTGAATTTGAACTCTTTCACCATCTAGTTTATATTCGAGTGCAATCATGTCATTAGATCTTTTCAATGCTTCTCTAGGATCAGTTATTCTTTCAGCTAACATGGGCCTAATAGGCTTTAGCGGCGTAATTTTTAATTCATCTACTCCTTTTAATCCTTTGACAGATAATATCTCTGCAATTCTGCCTAAGTCACTATAAATATTGTATTTTTCCTCTATTTTTTTCCTGTTGATTCTGTTTCCTGTAAAGGCAATCGCTAGAGCATCTATTATTGTATATTCTGCTATTCCTAATCGCAATGTACCTAAAAGAAATTTTATAATGTATTTGCTTTCTAATGGTGTTGCATCATTTAACAGACTATTTACTAAACGGAGTTTTGTCACCTGTGATTTAGTGCCTATAGACTGTGCTATTTTTTCAAAAGTCGAATATACTCTTTCAACAGTAATTTTCTCATTAAAAAGAGTACGTTGATATTTATTTTTTGTTATTTCTCTTGCAGCTTCACCTAAATCTCCAATTTTTCCATATATTTCTTCTACTTCTTTAACGGTTATTCCTGTTGACTCTGAGATAGCCTTAATTGTCAATTTTTCTGCTAACCCTAATTCAATTCCTTCAAAAGAAGGATATATTTTGCCTTGTAAAAGATAAACAATTTTTTTTATCGTGTTATTAGGAGTTTTTTTTAGGAGATCAACGAGATGGTCTATTAACAATAATCTACTTTTAGTTTTTTCCATGTCCTCAAAAATTTCTGCTATAATTGAAAAATCCAATAAGTATCGTTACTTCATTTTAATTATTTATAAAAGATGATTTAAATTTTTAATAAAAAGGTATAAAAATATATAACTTTTAATGAATTATTTATTAAGTGATATGGGAGGAGTAAAGAAAAAAACATTAAGTTCAACCAAAGCTACAGGACAACAACCAAGCGATGCAACAACAAATAAACCAAAGAAAGATGAGAATAAATCAGTTAAAAGTCAAAAGCATAAGTCTTCCGTAATAATAGAAGATATTAACGATACAACTATAGTAAGAGGAATGAAGGCAATTACTGTACAATCTCTTTCAAAAGTTTTGGGAGTCAAAATATCCATAGCAAATAATTATATTAGAAATTTAGAATCAAAAGGTCTAGTTAAATTTGTTGGAGGATACAGCGGACATAAAGTATATTCATATAATAAGAGCTGAGATATTTCTGCATTTCTTTGTTTTTAATTATTTTCCATGTCTGTCTTAATAGTTACTGCATCAATTGGCTTTAAATCTCTTAATACTTTCAAATTTGATGATAAAGATACTTTTCCAATATGATTCATAGGATAGGACATTGATGATATTTCTTTAAGAATAAAACAAATAGATCCAGTAGATGTCATTAAAGTAATATCACCTGTAGAAAATACTTTTTTCTGTTTTTCTGCACCTATATTTAATTGAGTATGTATATAACAGAAATTGTCATAATTATAGTGAATGCCACCGGAAATAGGTAATTGTTTTAACAAGTGGGATACAGTTAGAGGAGAAAAGTGACGTATGAGTTGTCCATCCAGTATTTCTTTTTTTTCTATTATTATTTTAATTGGTATTCTAGAAACTGTAAAAAATTGATTTGTTTTTGCCATATTTTTATGCTTAATAAATTTTGACTTTCTATTAACTTAAATTCGTAACGTTTAATTATATTTAAATAAGCTTTTGCAGTATTCTTGGTTGAGGAATTAGATAATAAATATATAGACAATACCTTAAATGATATTAAAACCGAAAATGAAACAGAAGAAACCAAAATAAAAAAACCTTCTAAAAACACAAAAAAAACGTTACATTCAAAAGCAGAAACAAAAACTACAAAAAGTCGTCCAAAAAACAAAAAAACAAAGACAAAGACAAAGACAACAACAACTAAAGAAATAGAATCAGAAGAAGAAGCAAAATCTGAAGAAGAATCTCAAAAATTTGAATCGTTACGTAAGGAAAAATTTGTAGAATATGATGAAGCTGATTATACTTTGAGAGAAATATCAATTCAAGATCAACAAATATTGATAGGTCCAAAAAGAATAACTAGATTTGAGAAAGCAAGAATAACGGGTGCTCGTGCTTTACAAATATCATTTGGTGCTCCAGTGATGATCAAAGTAGATGTAAAATCAAGGAGTTCCATTTCTATTGCAATTGAAGAATTAGAAACAAAATCACTACCTATATCAATTAGAAGGATATTACCTAATGGATTGTATCAAGATGTGCCATTAGAATGGCTAAAAACATAGTATTGGTCGACTATATATTTTTATAACTTTTAATTTTATCTATTTGTAATATAATGATAGAAGAAAAAGGTGATAAATCATCATTAGCTATTCCACCTTTAAATTTGCTTTTTAATACATCATTATTAGGAAAACAAAATGTATGGGAAATAGATATTTCAAATCTATTAGAATTACTTTTAAAATTTATTAATTCTAGTGGAAAAAAAGATTTAAGAATCTGTGGAATTGCAGCATGGTCCTCTTCCCTTATATACAGACTTAAAGTTGAAAGCATTTTTCGTTTGGAAAAACTAACTATGGAAAAAAAAAGTTACAATAAAAGTGACGAAAAAGAAATTCCAGTTCTAAATTTGATAGATTTTCCTTTTAGATTATCTTCAACATATCCTGTATCTCTCGAAGATTTACTTAAGATACTGGAAAATATGGTTAGGGAATTAGGAAATCCAAAACAAAAAAGTAATAATCAAATACAAATAGAACCAATAGAAGATTTTGATTTTGATCATTATTTAGTTAAATTTGAAAAGATTTTAGAAGAGCATGAAGATTATTTAATGCAATCATTAAGATTTAAAGAAATCATCATTTTTAGTAAATTTATTGCAAAAATGGAACGTCTAGAGATCGCTCGATATTTTATAGCTTTACTACACCTTGCAATGGAAGGAAAGATCGATTTAGTACAAGAAGATGATCCTATTGATATTAAAATTACAAAAAAAGTCAGCATGACTCGATATTAATAAATGTAATTATTAAATAGGCGTTTATCTTGAGAGAAGGTCTTCCTGAAAAAGAAACTGTTGCAAGAATTGAGGCTGCATTATATTCCTCCGGAAGGCCTATGTCTATAGATGAATTACTTAAAGCAACAGGTTTAAAATCAAAAGAAAAAATTAGAAAAATTCTTTTAGATTTAATAAAAAAAATTAATTCCGTTTTTTATGCATTAGAATTAAAAGAACTTGATGATGGGAAATATGTTTTTCAACTTAAATCTGATTACGTTCCTGTAATAAGGAAATTTGCAAAACAGCCTCTACTTCAATCATCAGCTTTGAAAACTTTATCATATATAGTATATGAACAGCCAATTACATCAAAAAGATTGGTCGAAATAAGAGGAACTCAAGCATATTCACATGTAAAATATTTGGAACAATTAGCATTTATTGAGCATGAATCGGTTGGAAGGTTAAAAGTGTACAGGACAACAAAAAAGTTTCAGGAGTATTTTGGAATTTCTGATTTGAATATAATAAAAAATAGTATCATATCTAGACCTCAGAAAAGTCTTAATTAGAGATTTTACAATTTCTAACGATGCGAAAATCAATTGAAAGCTTGGACGGTAAAAAATATACCGGTGGTCGGCTAAATCCATCGAGAATGCGTCGAAAATCCGAGATTGATAGATATCCAAATGAACCTGTTTTAGGAAAAGAGAATAAGATTGTAATAAGAAGGGTTAGAGGGAAGAATCTTAAATTAGCAGTAAAAAATATAGATTTTATTAATGTAAATGATACCCATAATAAAAAAACAATAAAAACAAAAATTATTCGGGTTTTAGAGAATCCTGCTAATAAAGATTATGAAAGAAGAGGAGTTTTGAGTAAAGGAGCTTTAGTTGAGACGGAATTGGGAATTGCAAGAGTAGTTTCTAGGCCTGGACAACATGGAAGTATGAATGCTATACTTACAAAAGAAGTTGCTCAAAATACTTAAACTCAATTAATCTTTTTAAGTCAATTGATAATTTTTCAATTGTTATTCTTTCTTCAATCTTTTAGCGAAAATTAAAATAGTAATATTTAATTTGAAATTTTATGAAAGATTATGACCATTTTATAATTTGGTTAGATTATTTCAATAAAAATCTCTCAAGGAAAAAAGGCAGACGCATCAAGAGAGAAAATGCAATATATGATCCTACATTTTCAGAATTATATGAGGCAGCCGTTGCAGAAGGATTAGATATAACCTTAGATAGTTCTAATGACCATGCCAGATTCCCTCGACGGTCCTATGTACGATCAGGATATATCATGATTCCTAAAAACCCAGATAAAAAAAAATCGGATATAATTTCTTCTTTATCGTCTAGAATAATCTCCAAAAGAAATAAAATCAAAAGAACAAAATAGTATAACAATTTTTTATATAAAAATTATTCTAATTTCTTTTATCAATTTTATTAACTTATGTTGACCGAAGGATATGAAAATAAGTTATACTTCAATATTATCACTTGACAGAGGTAGGTGAAATTATTCATAAGGCGAAGAGTGGTCGCCTTATCTTAAAACTTTATGAACAAACAACAATTAAAACTGGAGATACAATTGTAGATTCTCAAGGAAAAAAAATTGGAAATGTAAATGAACTAATAGGCTCAGTGAAATCGCCTTATGCTTCAGTAATAATGTTAAAAGATAGTTTTAAAATAAAATCAGGAGAAAAGGTATTTAAATTTATTACTAAAAATGCTAAAAAATATTTTCCAAAGGGTTTTAAAAAATCATATAAAAATCAAAAACGGAGGCGTCAAATTTAATAATGGTTTTTTTAGAATATTGTAATAATTGTCCAGAATGTAACTCCAATTTAATACAGGATTTCAGCAAAGGCGAATTTCTTTGTCAACATTGTGGATATGTTGTACTAGATGAAGTCAATGATTATGGACCTGAATCGTTAACAAAAGATCTAGAAGAAAAGAACCGTATTTCTAGAGCTAGCGGAGCCATGAGTTTTTCTCAACATGATTATGGTTTGAGAACTGAGATTGGAAGTGGATTAAAAGACTATGGAGGTAAAACAATTAATTCTCAGATGGCAGAACACCTGACAAGTTTAAGAAAGTGGCATTCTAGAATTCGAGTTTCATCATCTAAAGATAGACGATTATCGAATGTTTTATCGAAAATTACTGAGACATGTTCTAATCTTAATTTACCTAAGATATTAATTGAAACTGCTGCAATGATTTATAGAAATTATGAAAAAAATAATGAAGCAAAAGGCAAATCTGTCTCTTGTATTGCTGCTGCTACAATTTATTTGACCTGTAAAAGATGTTCTATTGTTCGATCTTTAGATGAAATTATCAAGGCAACAGGAATATCTCCTACAGATAGAGCTAGCTTAAAACTTGCGTCAAAATATTATAGAATAATGTGTATGGAATTAGGAATATATAATGACACCTCTAATGAATATACTAAACTTAATAATAATAATAATAATAAGTTACCAAATAAAAAAGAGGACAATATTAATACTTCATTTTCATTTTATAAATTTCAATTAATTAAATCAAATGAAAATGGTTCTCAATATAGACCAAAAAATATTTTGAATAGTATTTCACAATCTCTATCAATAGATCACTATATTGCAAAATTAATTAATTTAGCAAAACTGGACACAAGAATCGAAAGACTTGCAATTGATTTAGCACATAAAACTTCAAAAAATTTACTTGTGGATGGGAAATCTCCTAATGGTATTGCTGCCGCCTATATTTATTTATCTTCAGTCCTTTTAGGAATGAACATACTTCAAATTGATGTATCTGGACTTGCTGGAGTAACAGAAGTAACTATTAGAAATCGTTGTAAGGAAATACTATGTAGCTCAAAAATTATCATCACAGTCAAAGCAACTTCAAAGTAAATACATATTTTTTTAGATTCATATATTAATTTCATATATAAGAGTATTTAATTATACTTATGCCGGATTATTTTGAAATAGAAAGATTGGTTGAAGATTTAGCTAAAATATACTCTACGGCTTGTGCTACATCATGGTACAAAATAAATAATATCTTTAATCCAACTCTGGATGAATTTAGGAATAAAGTTATTGAATACATGAAACATTTTGAATATACACTTTCTACTTTCCCTGATACTTCTGAAAGTGATAAATTTAAACAATATGCAAGAAAATTGTTAAAAAAAGAAATAGAAAAAGTAGTAAATGGTCAAAACAGGGAAGTAGAAAAACGCTATAAATATTTCGTCGATTATAGATAATTATTGATATTATATAATATCTTAATAATAAAATTATACATTTTATAAGATTGTTCTAGTTTTAAAATTTTATAGTTACTCTTATAATAAGATAAAAGTTGACTTAACTATAAATATTGTTTTTTTGCAAAAAACTTAATTCATGTTGCAGAATAGACCTGATTATGATATTATAATAGCTGGAGGTGGATTAGCTGGTATGATTGTCGCTGCATCCGCTGCGTATTACTCAAAACAATCTTTTAAGATTCTCGTAATTGACAGAAATTCCTTTTCAGATTTAGGAAAAAAGACAATTAATGGATGGATCTGTGGTGATGCTGTTGGAAAGAATAGCGTCGATTACATGACAAAGAGGATCAATATTTCTTGGGGATGGCCAGAAATCGAACATCCTGTTAAAGGAGTTATAGCTTATTCGCCTGATCATAAAACTGGAATTTCTTTTGATGGTGATGGCTATATTCTAAATAGAAGACTTTTACCCCAAAAACAGTTAAACGATGCTAGAAAATTAGGAATTGAAATAATGGAAAATATCGCCCTTCGATCATTATTGGTAGATGATAATTTTGTTATAGGGGTAGAAGGAGAAGAACTAAACACGAAAAAAGTAATTAAAAAAACTGCAAAATTAACTATTGATTGTACAGGTGTAACATCGGTATTAAGATCAAATTTACCAGTAAAATCATATATTCAAAAAAAAATAGATCGTGATGATTTAGAATCAACTGGACGATATATCTATAACTTCAAGGTAAATGGAGAAGATAAAACATATTTTGACCCCAATTATTGCATAATTCATCTTGATCAACAGATAGCACCCGGAGGCTATGCATGGGTATTTCCCAAAGGACGAGAGAAGGTGAACATTGGATTAGGTGTACAACAACGAGCCTTTAATTCTTATAATAAAAATCATGGTACTAGTAAAAATCTGAAAAATCTCATAGATGAATATGTTAAAATAAATCCAGTTATTACAGCTCCTGAACTCCCTACTGCAGATGAAGACCAAGGCAATACATGGGGAACTTGGCAGGTTTCAGTTAGAAGGCAAAATGATTGTATGGTTTGTAATGGTTATATGTTAGTGGGTGATTCAGCATGGATGCCAAAACCTTTGGATGCAGGGGGGATTGGGCCTGCAATAATTGCAGCGACTATTGCCGGAAAAAATGGTGTTGAAGCTCTTCAAGCATCAGATGTCTCTGAGGAATGCCTTTGGAAATATAATATTGATTTTATTAATGATTATGGATATAAAACAGCCGGACTAGAAGTTTTTAGACGGATGTTACAGACTTTATCAAATGAACAGATTGATTATGGAATGAAATATTTTCTATCAAAGTTTGATATAGAGAAAATTTCTATTGGTGAACATCCAGAATTCGGTACTTTAGATAAAGTTGGAATGCTAATTAGAGGAGCATTAAATAAAACTTTAGCTGAAGACTTAAAATATACATCTCAATTAAATAAAAAATTAATAGACCATTATCATGCTTATCCCCTAAAACCAGAAGGATTTACTACTTGGAAAAACAAATTAGATAGATACCTAAATGAAGCGTATTCAAAGTTCAGACAATAAATATAATGATTTTCAAGATCTATAAGGAATAAACCATGGGGATTTTTGAACCTTCGATTTTTTTAGCAATATTTCCGTATTTATTCATTTCCTTGTTTCCAATCTTTGGAATAATAATTGTAACACGATCGTTATTTAAAAATATATAATATAATTCTCGATTATTAAAGGATAATAATAAATATTTATTTGCTGGATTAATATATGTATAATTTAATTCTAAAATATACTATAAATATAATTTATTAAATTACTTTGTAGCTGAAATAACAACTGACCCTCCCATCATCTTCTTCTTAAATTTGACATTAGAAAAATTCTTTTTTAATCGTGAATATAAAATATGATTTTCTGGCCATTTTGTGTATGTACCGTACAATGTTTTAAATTTAAGGCCATTTTTTCCTGCCACAATATATGCAAAAATTTTTAGAATATATTTTAAATATATACTAACTCCCATGCGTATAATTTTTTTATCCGGTTTTCCCAAGTCTACTATTATAAATCTTCCACCTTTTTTTAAAATTCGATGTATTTCATAAACTGCTTTTTCTAAATCAATAGCATCTCTTAAAGAATAACCACACATAACTATATCAAAAGAATTGTCTTTAAAAGGGATATTCTCAAATATTCCACAAGATAAAGATTCCACAATTATGTACTCTCGAGAATTTTGCAGCATCTCAAGCAAGGGATCATACATTATTATTCTTATCTCATTTGCAGTAATTTTTTGGGTCATCAACGACATATTTCCAAAACCTGATCCGGCGTCAAGTACAAGATCGCCTGGTTTCACATTTTCACTTATTCCTAAATATCGATAAGAATCGTCTTTTCCAAGAGAGATTACTCTATTAACTTTATCATATACGGGAATAATTTCACGAAGAGTAGAAAGTACTTGTTTCCAGTATAAATAGCCTAAACCTGACACTTTTAAATTAGATTAATAGATGGCTGGTATATTTAGATAATTGCATAGCCTATATAAAATTACCAAGAAGGTATTTGCAACCAAATATTGATAAATGACATAATCTAACAATTAATATGACTTATGAATTTATTTGTCAGGATTGTGGTTCCCTTTTAGTTCATTCTAATGAATTAACCCTCAATAGTATGAAAGATGTTCATTCTCAGCTTTGTATTATTAAAAGACAAAAATATATCGCTGCTCAATCTATTCAAGATTTTCCTTCTACTCCTCCTTCTATGATGCAATCTACCGTACAAATTCCACAAGGTTCTCCTAATAATTTATCAGCAGCAGCAACCCCTACAATTAGTAAACCAAGTATAGGTGAAACAACTATTTCTCTTACTGGCAGTGGAACTGATCATTCCAAAGCCGAAGGCCCTATTGATACTACCTTTAAAACCAAAAGACAAAAAGCAGGAACATTCAAAGGTATTAGTGTCTGGGGACCTGTTGATCCTCCAGGACAA
>DASSVK010000114.1:0-21902 GCA_035706205.1 Nitrososphaeraceae archaeon
GATATTTCTAAGGCAGAAATTTCATGATTTACCTTAACGACATTCTTACTCATTATTTCATGAATATACATTGATGGAGATTCATCGACATTATGCATCAATATAGATTTTAAAGGGTTATTAATTAAATTTTATTAAAAATTAGTAATTTTAGATATAATGACAAGTTAACAAATTTATTTATATATAGTAATAAAAGATCATAATCGTGATTTCATTTGAATAGATCAATGTAACAAGTCATTAACCTAAAAAGACAGTATCTAAAAAATGATAAGATAAAAATATCATATTATCAATGAAATAGGGATTATATATTCTTAGTTAGTATTTTATATCTTATGAGGTAGTTTCTGGTCTTGACAGTTTTTCTATTATTTAATTGTTATCTCTTGGTGAAAATGTATTGTAATTTAAAAAACAAATTTTAAAAGTTAATATATTAATTCTAATAATATATCCTTCCATACTGAGATTTGATAATATCACGTTTTATTAATATAACAAAATAAATTAGAGTGTAGTCTATTCTAAAAAAATTATTACTAAATTCACAAGAAATAACAACAGCCATTTTATATTATAAACCATTTCTATTTTGAATTGCTTTGTAACTGAATTTATAATGTATTAATAATTCTTAATTTTGATAAAAGAAGTTATGTTGAAGGAACTTATTTCTACGTATATAATTTTTACAACAAATAGAATTCTGTTTAGATTAATAAGACAATTTTTATGATTATAAAATAGATAATTTGTTTTATAATCATGAACTTTATTAAAATGTAAAAACATATAATATCATGGGGAGATGGGATAATAGTTCTGGTAAAAGAGGAATTTCTTTACGAATAAATAGAAAAAAAATAAAATATATAATGCTTGGTGGCTTTGTAGTTGTTGCCATTGTTGTTTTATCAGTTTTTATTCCGAGGGCGGGATTAAGCGTTGAGATTCTTGAAAGAAATGAGGCAATGCATTCAGTTAAAACAATAAGTGTAAAAGTAAACAATAACAATCCTCAAGAAATCAAAGATGTCATAGTACAATTTGGAGAAAATGGCAAACAGCATAAATTTGGAAAGATTGGACCATTTGGAGCAATATTTATAACTCCTGATCCTGAGGAATTGAATTTTGATAGGGTTATTGTATCTGCTAATGGGGGAAGTATTCAAACTGTGAAATTACGATAATTAATGTAAATTATGAAGAAATTAATGATCGCATTAGTAAAAGTATGTTACTTTTTCTTTCCCTTAGTCTTCTGAGAGAGTAGGGTAACCAATTCTCACCATATGGAATGTATTCCTCAACAGTAAATCCTCTATCCAAGAGATTAATTTTTAATTTTTCACGGATTCCCTTTAAAAATTGAAACAGCAAATGTTCTTTTTTTAGATCAGATAGAGAAAAAAGATGTAGAGACCTTTCAATTATATTAGAGTCGTGTGTTGCAATTGCAAATATTTGATTTTGTCTTATATTTTTAATCTGTAAAAATAAAAGTTTTACCATTTCAAGATAATTATTGTCTATCTCAGATTTTCGTTGATAAGCATTTTCTTCATTTTCATAGTAGGCACCTTTTACTAATCTTATATTGGCATCATATTTTAATAACTTTGTTAAATCAGAATAGCTTCTTTTCAAATATGATTGCAGTACTATACCTATTTCATTAGTTTCTTCAAATACCTTTTGATAAATTGATAGTGTAGGTTTAACAGTTTCAAAAGATTCCATATCTATCCAAATAAAAATATGATTTTTTTTTGCAACCGAAATTATTTCTAATAGATTGTTTAAACAGTAAGTAAAATCTATAGATAGACCAATTTGAGTCGGTTTTATTGATACTGATCCTAGTACATTTTTAGAGCTCATTTTATTTATTAGTTTTGAATATTCCCTTACTGTATTTTTTACAATTTCTGGATTTTTAAAATCCTCACCTAGATAATTGATAATACATTTTAATCCTCGCTTATTTGCAGTTAAGCCATAACTTAATGCATCATCTATATTATATCCAGCGATCCATTTTTTAGACATTTTAAACAAAAGTTTTTCTAATAGAAATGGAGTATTAAAATGTGAATGAGGTAACAATTCAGAAAATGGATTTATTTTATTAAAATAATCCATAATATGATATTACCATTTTTTTTATTAAAGTTATTGAAGTTGTAGTATATTAAGAGACTAACAATAATTTTATTGCATTAGTGCTTTCTCCTTTTCCTCATAATAAATATATATAAATAATGACATGATAGCTTTATTATATTTGAATATTAGTTTCTCTATTAACTCTTAATATCGGGTTTCTACCTAATGGAGACATTCTTTTATATTCAATTGTTCTATTATAGATTGAAGAATAATGGGTACTCAGATGAGCGCTGCAAGGAGAGGAATTGCAACAGAAGAAATGCTCCAAGTTGCAAAAGATGAAGATATAGATATTAATTTTCTAATTTCAAAAGTAGCTAATGGTTCTATAATTATTCCAAGAAATAACATAAGAAAACAAAAGATAAAAGTAGTTGGTATTGGAAAAGGACTAAGAACCAAAGTTAATGTTAATATTGGTACTTCAACTTTGTATCAGAATTTAGATGAGGAAATCTCCAAGGCCAAGGTTGCAGTAAAATATGGAGGTGATACAATAATGGACTTATCTGATGGAGGAAATCTAGATTTAATTCGGGAAAAACTTTTAGAGGCAGCACAAATTACCTTTGGAACTGTTCCTATTTATCAAGCCTATGCCTATGGTGTTGAAAAATATAAGAATCCTTTAAACATTACTGAAGATGATTTTTTAAATTCATTTGAAAAGCATGCCAAAGATGGTGTTGATTATACGACCATTCATTCTGGAATAACTAAAGAAATAGCAAAAAGAGTTATAGATGTTAAAAGACATGCAGGTATTGTCTCAAAAGGAGGGACAATTACTGCAGCTTGGATGTTGAAATATGAAAAGGAAAATCCATATTTTCAATATTTTGATTATATGTGTGAAATAGCTAGAAAATATGATGTAACCTTTAGTCTAGGAGATGCATTAAGACCAGGTTCAATCTTAGATTCACATGACGAATTACAGATTGCAGAAATGATAAATGTAGCTAGACTAGCAAAAAGGGCTCATGAAAATGACATACAGGTTATGATTGAGGGACCTGGACACGTTCCTTTAAATGAAGTTGCTGCAAATGTGAGATTAGCAAAATCATTAATTGGAGATGTTCCCTATTATGTATTAGGACCATTAGTTACTGATATTGCGGCTGGTTATGATCATATTGCTAGTGCTATAGGAGCTGCAGTATCAGCATCAGAAGGAGTCGATCTATTATGTTATTTAACCCCAGCCGAACATTTAGCTTTACCCACTGTAAAAGATGTAAAAGAAGGATTGATAGCTTACAGAATAGCAGCTCATGCAGGGGATTTGGTTAAAATGAGAGACAAAGCGATCAAATGGGATAGAGAAATCACAAAAGCAAGAAGAACCTTGAATTGGCAGAAACAAATAGAACTTTCTATAAATCCAGAGGAAGCAGAAAGAATTCATAATAGACAAGGGCAACATGAAGGAAATAATGTTCCATGTACAATGTGCGGTGGAGCCTGTGTCTATATAATGTTACCACAACAAAGAAAATATGAAGATAAAGATGAAGCTATTAGCGAAATAAAACAACAAAAAGAACAATAACTATAAAATAATATTTTAATTTAGTCAAATAAAGAAACAATAACTGTATTTTTATAGTTTAAATGCATTTTGCTTAGAGAATATAATAACAAAAGTTAAGTATTGCCAAGTATCTTTAACAATCATGTTTGGAAAGGCTAAATGCAAATTATGTGGTAAAGAGATAAGATTTGCCATACGACATTTAAAAAATGAACACTTTGATGAGTTTCAGAAAATAACAAAAATAAACATGCCAAAGATAATGAAAAAATATTTTACAGAATAAATATATTGACAATTTCTAATCTCATAATGGAAGCCTCTTTTTGTGTGATTGTTTTACAAAACAGATTAACTTTATTACAGATGTAGTATAGTATTTTTTTTATTATGAAGAAGGATAATACTTATTTTTCAAACCTTTCTCAAATGAACTTTGATTTATCTAATGATCAAAAAAGATTTTTAAAAAAGGTAAATGACATTTGTAAATTATTAAGAGAAGATGAAGAAAAAAATTACCTCATTGAATCAATCAATGAAAAAGTTATTCCTTTTTTTACTAAAATAGGAATGCTGGGCTGTCCTATTTCAAAAGAGTATGGTGGTTTAGGATATGATATTTTAAGTTATTTGCTCGCCTTAGAGAGAATTGGTGAAGAAGGAAGCTCAATGAGGACATTTTTTTCATGTCACACTTCTATTGGACAATTGGTTTTACAAAATTGGGGGAATGACGAACAAAAAAAGAAATTTCTTCCAAATACAACTAAAGGAGTAGATATAATGGCTTTTGCTTTGACAGAACCTGGCGCAGGAAGTGATCCATCATTAATAGATACTAAATTTGAGGAAAAAGGAGATCATTTCATAATAAATGGAAAAAAACATTGGATAGGTAATGGAACATTTGCGAAAACAATTACTACATATGCTAAAGAAAAAGGAAGCAATAAAAAAATTTCTGCATTTATTGTGGACACTAATTCATCCACAATAAAGAAAAATGAAATTAAAAATAAAATTGGTCTCCTAACTGTAAAAAATGCAATTATAGAATTCAATAATTATAAAATTCCAAAAGAAAATTTACTTGGATTATCTGGTAATGGATTAAGCATAGCATTTAGTGCTTTTATAGATGGTAGACTAAGTGTTGCTGCAGGAGCAATCGGAGTTATGAAAGATTGCTTATGTGAGACAATAAGATATTCTAAAAAAAGAAATCAACATGGTTCAGTAATAGCAAAGAAGCAATTAATTCAGCAACATATATCACAAATTATTGTGGCAATAGAAAGTTCAAAATGGCTTTTATATAAAGCTGCAAAAAGTAGACAGGATCTTCAGGACTATTTAGAAAATTTAAAAATCGAAGATGAAGAATGGATTTTTTTGCTTAATAGAAATAACAAAAAATATTCTAATTTAAGAAATGAATGTGATAGACTTTCAGCAATTGCAAAATATTATACTACCAATGCTTCTTTTGACGTAGCAAATAGATCTTTACAAATTTTTGGTTCAGAAGGTTATAAGAAAACCTCAAGAGTTGCAAGACATTTCCTCGATTCTCGAGCAACAACAATATATGAAGGAACAAATGAAGTTTTGGAATTAAAGATCGCTTCTGAATGTCTTGGAAACGGATATAGAGCATATTAATAATATTAATCATAATTGCTTTTTGTAAAGTGTAACCTATATTAAAGAAAATACAATAATCGATATTGCATATAAATTGTAGAAGATTGATATTCTCTAAATAAGTTTAGGTTATTAAATAAATAAAATAGTCCACTTAAATTTTCATACTAATAAAACTTTTATTAAGTTATAAGTTAGTCTATATAATAATAGAACCTAATATTTCTTTGAATAATCGAGCAGCTAAATTCGCGGTATTATTATTAATATCAAATGAAGGAGATAATTCTACTATATCACATCCAATAATTTTAGTTTGTCCTAAAATTTTTTTGATGAAAAAAGTCAATTCCACTGGATTTAATCCACAAGGTGTTGGAACGGAAACTCCTGGGGCAAAAGCAGGATCTAAACAATCGAGATCAAGGGAAATATATATATGATTATTATTTTTGTCAATACAGGTTTGAGTAATCTTTTTGAGAATTTTCTTTGTTCCATATTCTTGAACATCCATAGGATCAATAATATTAGCACCATATTTGGCAATATTATATAACTCCTCTGGTTCGCATGCTCTGATACCTACAAAGATACTTTTTTTAATAGATATACAATCAAGAGAATCGCTAACTACGGATCCATAGTAATCTTTTGTAGATGTAACAAAGTCTGGATGAGCATCAAAATAAATTAAATTAATTTTTTTTTTAGTAATCATTTTTATTGCATGTAAATTAGTAGTGGTGATTGAATGATCTCCTCCTAATACAATAGGGATTTTTTGTTGAGAAATAAGAGTAGCAATTTGGAAATATAAATTATTCCGTTTGACATTTCCTATATCAAAAACTTTTTTTGTGAATAAATCTCCCTTCATTGGACATATAGGTATTAATTTGCCAGATCTTTTAAAATTTTCTGATGAGAATAATGCTTTTCGTAATTGATTTGGTCCATTTTTCGTGCCTTGTCTAGGTGCATTAGATTTTGATTCATCAGCAACTCCTAATAATACAATATTGGCTTCATTTATATTTACAACATTAGAATAACGCATAGAAGATGAGTAATTATTAATCTTTATTTCAACTTTTTCATATATTAAAAGGAAATATTTTTTTCATGTATTTAATTGATAGTCAACTAAACATTAAATTAACTAAATGTACTTATATTACCGTCTTTGATTTATATGATACTTTAAATTAATATAAAGAAATATACAATAAATTTTCCTATAGAATAATGATTTTAGATATTACTAATCATTGGTGAAAAAATTATTGAAAAATAAAAATTATTTTATTTAATTATTTTATTAGACCGTTAATAGATTCAATAGTATTATCATTAGAAATATATATATTCAAAAATTAATTTTATTCTAATTGTCTAAAGAAAATATTTTTTTTTCACAAAAAAAGGATATTAATAAAGACTATTTTAGAGGAGAAGTAGTTATGATAGAGGTTTTAAATAAAAATAATTCAATTGAGTATGAGATGTATCATGTATTGTTTAAAAAAGGTGCTCTAACTACCTTACATTATCATGAAACTGAACAAATTCTAATTGGTACAAAGGGAAAAGGAATTTTATGTTTTTTTGAAAGTAATTTTATTGAAAATATATCTGCCACTGAGAAAACAATTGTCCTAGATGAAGGCGATGTAGCAAGTATTCCACCATTTATTTGGCATTTTCATGGTTCCTTAAAAGATGATTTTGCTCATGTAGCTTTTCGAAATAGATATAGAATCGATTCCAATGGCAATAAACAACAAGCAAATAATTTATGGGAAAAAGACTTTTTGAACCGTTTAACACATTTAAATACAAACGAAATTAATCGTCTTTCGCTGCAAATTGACCAAAAAGTAAAAGAAATAGTCCGAAATGAACTAGAAAGAATTACAAATTAGAAATGCATAAAATATTATACTTCTTTATCTTAAGTCATCAAGAGATGAAGAAAAAGATGATTTTCTATTTACATTGTGAAAGTAATCTTTGACTTCTTTTCTATAAAGATAATATATTATTATGCAATTTATTATTATAGTTAGAATATTTCCACCTAAAATAGATTGCCCATTAGAAATTGATTCAATAATATTGAATATACTTAACATTATGAGAATTATTATAGTGTTTGATATTATTGAAATAATAGAAATTATGATAGTAGTTGTACGAGCCCAAGATTTACCTTTTAAAAGACCATATGCTATAACAAAATGAACTAAAGAAAATAATGTTATTATTCCTGCTATAAAATAGAGGAAATAATTAATATTTTTCAATATCTCAGAATCACTTATTTGAAAATTAGTATTGTTAGATTCTAAGGTAAAGGGAACTGAATCAAATGTATCAAAACTAGAAGAAAAATTTATTGTAAAAATAAAAGTTGCTATTCCACCAAATAATAAAAATGAACCATTAAGAATTATTAAAATCGAAATTATCGTTATTCCAATTGGTCTTTTAATATTCATAAAGAAGATTATTAATACATCAATTTATAAGTGTATAATTTAGAGTATGTTAAAAAAGGTCAGGCCGAAAAATTGAGAACAATAGGTTAATTTTATAGGTTTTTGTTTTCATAGTTTTAATAATATTACAATATAGGATCTTAAGCTTATTATTATTATTATTCTATTTCATTTTCAATAAAATATTCTTTATATCTTTTTTGTTAAATTATCATACAATACTTAATGTATTCATGAACTTAATTTTTTCACATATACTTTAACTTTCAAGCCTTATTCTTTATTTATATATTTTAATATAGAGTTCAATTGCTAATATGTAACTTTTATTGGATATATTTATATTTTAAATATTTATTATTGAGTAAAATATAAGGGATCTTTTATCTAAAGATGAAATAACAATGAAATTTGTAGACTAATTCATTTGTAGAATTTATTTCAAAATTCGGATTCTTGGTTATTAATATTTGATTTTATTTTCGGCAGATCTTTTTTATCCTAAGGGTACTAGCTATTCTACTATTGTCTGACTTTGTTCTCTCATAAATTGTGTAAGATAATACTTTCCTCCTGTTCCCTTTCCAGATATGCCAGAACTTTTCCATCCTCCAAAAGATTGTTTTCCAACAAGAGCTCCAGTGGTTGAACTTTTTGGTCTGTTGATATAGACAACTCCTGCTTCTATATTATTTATAAAATCATCTATTTCTTTTTTATCATTCGAATAAATACCTGCTGTTAATCCATACTCAGAATTATTGCACATAGCCACAGCCTCATCAAATTTGTCATATTCTTTTATGCATAGAAATGGTAAAAATAATTCTTTTTTTAAAAGTATATCTTCAGAGGATAATCCATTTACAATTGTAGGCATGACATAATATCCATATTTTAAATTACCATCATCTATTACTTTTCCTCCATAGAGAACTTTTCCTTTTTCTGATGCAATTTTAACATATTTCTTAAAATTTTGAAAAGCAGTAGAGTTAATCAAAGGACCGAGATCTGAATCTTTATTTTTAGGATTTTCTATGTTTATTTTTTTAACATTTGATATTAATTTTTCAATAAATTGTTTTTTTATATCTTTCTGAACATATACTCTTGAACATGCACTGCATTTTTGTCCTCCATAAGAAAATGCTGCTTTACTTACTCCCTCTACAGCCTTGTCCAAATCGGCAGTTTCCGTAACAATTGTAGGATTCTTTCCGCCTAACTCAGCAATTATTGGTCTCGGTTTTATAGTTGAAGAATCTTTGAAAATATTATATCCTATATCTTTAGAACCTGTAAAAACAATTCCGGAAATCTTTTTATTATTAATTATTATTCTTCCTATGGTAGCAGCATCGCCGGTAATATAATTCAAGATACCCGGTGGTAGACCAGAATTTATCATTATTTCCACTAGCTTGTATCCAATAATTGGAGTATTACTTGCTGGTTTTACAACTGCAGTGTTTCCTGTAATAATTGCTCCAATACTCATTCCTAGAAAAATGGCAGCAGGAAAATTAAAAGGGGATATTATGCCCCAAACACCATATGGTTTCATCACACTAATATTTTTTTCAGAATTTCCTTTTGGATTATTAATAGTAATATATCCATTATTATCGATCATATCCATACAATAGTAATTTATAAAATCAATTGCTTCATCAATATCTGCAATAGATTCAAATCTGTTTTTTCCATTCTCAAAAGTTAATAGTGCAGCTAATTCAAATTTACGTTTCCTCATAGTATTTGCTGCTTTTTTAAGAATTTTAATCCTATTATGATAGTCGTATTTACTCCAAACTTTGAATGATTGAAATGAAGACTCTATTGCTTTATTTATTAATTCATCTGTTACTTTAGAAACATATCCAATTACAATTCTCCTATCAATAGGCGATATATGTTTATATTTATCTTTAGTATAGATTTTTTTATTATCTATAATAATAGGATAATCTATATTACCAAATCCTTTTTTTAAAGATTGAACAGCATCATCAAATTTTTTATGGAATAATTTTTCTTGATTTTTTTTAATATAATTTTCAAAAGTTTGCTCATTGATGAATTTCATATAAATAATAAGGATTATCTAATTATTAAACAATTTATTATCAATTACCATTATTAAGATTAATTGAATACACATCATAAAAAATATTACAGTAACAATAGTATGACAAAAAAATCTTTTTCTGTAGTAAAAAAAATAAAGAAACTTATCTATAATTCAACATTTGTCTATCCTTTAGTGATTAAGGATGGTCAGGGATGTTATATTGAAGATATAGATGGAGAACAATATCTTGATTTCACTTCTAATATTTCCTCGAGTCCATTGGGATATGGTCATCCAGAAATTAAAGAACTCATAAAAAGATATGGAGATATTGGTGCATATAAGATAGCAGGACAAGATTTTTATTGTGAGGAACATATTCTTTTGGCTGAAAAATTACTTTCAATTACCATGTCTAATTCAAAGGTTTTTTTTATAAATAGTGGCGCAGAAGCAGTAGAGAATGCAATTAAACTTGCATATAGAAAGAAAGGTCCATTACCAGGAATTTCTTGTTTAAATGCATTTCATGGTAGAACCTTAGGCGCACTTACTTTTACATTTAGTAAGGAGGTACAAAAAAGTAATTTCCCAGAATTCCCAGTAAAAAGAATAAAATTCTGTACCTCTGATAAAGATCCTGAAATAGATGCAATAGAAAAATTGGCATGTGAGTATAAGATTTCTTTTATCATCATAGAACTAGTTCAAGGAGAAGGAGGAATAAACGTGGCTAGTAAAAATTTTGCAAAAAAAATTAATCTTATTTCTAGAAAATATAAGATACCACTCATTATAGATGAAATACAAACAGGATTAGCTAGAACTGGAAAATGGTGGGCTTTTCAATATTATGATATCAAACCCGATATTATATCAATTGCAAAATCACTTCAAGTTGGGGCAGTAGTTTTTGATAAAAAATTTGAACCAACTCATCGAGGAGTATTGTCGAGCACTTGGGGAGGCGGTCACAGAATAGATATGGCTATTGGATTAAAGATAATTGATATAATAGAGAGAGAAAAGTTATTAGATAAAGTATATAAAAATGGAGATTTTTTAAAGCAATATTTAATAGAATTAAAAAATGTCAATGATATGATAATGGATGTCAGGGGAATGGGATTAATGCTTGGAGTCGAATTTTATAAAAAAGAGGATAGAAATAAGGTAATAAATAAACTCTTTAAGAATAAATTATTAGTTATTCCCGCTGGTATCAAAACTATTAGGATACTGCCTCCACTTATCATAACAAAGCAAGAAATTTCTAAAGGTTTAGAAATTTTCGAAAGAGTTTTAAAGGAAATTAAATATTAATAAAGTTTCTTTTTTCTTTTATATATTTTTCATGGAAATCAAAAGATCTATACAAAGCAACTATAGATGCAGCATTTAGTATTTTTCCATTTAACAACATTTCCTTCAATTGATTTATAGTCAATGTATCAATATTTATATGCTCCATTATCCCTAAATCTTGTTTATTTTTTTTTACAAGATCATAAGCTGCATATATGTAACCTTTTTGTTCAAACATAGAATAATCTAAAGTATATTCTCCTACAAATAGAATCTTACTAGTATTATAACCAGTTTCTTCATTAAATTCTCTTATTGCAGCATCCATTGGAGTTTCACCATCTTCTATATAACCAGAAGGAATTTCGAATTGTATTGAGTCAACTAAATGTCTATAACTTTTAATTATTAATACTTCTTTATCAGATAAAAATGGAACCACAGTAGAATAATTTTTTCTTTTTCCTCGAATGTATACTTTTTTAATACCATTGATACTCAATAAATCTTCATATACTTGAATATATTCATTAGAATAGACTCTATTTTCAGAATCAATAATACTCCAGCCATTGGGTGCATTTTTTAACATTTTTTAATAGTATTTTATAATTTCATCAAATATATATTTACATGTTTAAACTATAATTTAATAATATTTTTTTCTTAATTAGACATATATTTTATTTTAAACTAAAGGAATTAAAAAAGGTTTATTGTAAACTTCTAATTATAGCAGTAACAAAATCATCAGGGTAATAAATTTATCATTATCATATTTATTAATAAAATGCGATATAGGATTGGACTCTAAAATTTGTTAATAACCATCCTTTCCTATAAGTAAGCCTAAATTTCCACCTTTGCCAGTTATTACATAAACATTATCCGAGAGTTTAGCAGATTTAATTTCTACATCTTCAAATTTTTGTGAATAAGATATATTTGAAAATACAACAACTGATATTATAAAAAGAAAAAAATAAAATAAGGAAAAAGTACTAAGATATTTTATCTTGTAAGAAAGTGAGCGAAGAATCATATATCAATTAAATTCAATAATGTAACCTAAAAAATCTTATTAAAATAAAGAACTCTAAAAGGTTAATTATATTTTCAAAATTAACTCTATATTACAATTCTTAATTATTTTATTTTTAGAAAATTAATAAACATAAAGATAGTGCAATTCATATGCATATTTAAATTAATATTCATTTTATCAATAAAAAATATGAATCAGTTGATAGCATTTAATTCCAAAATTTATTTTTTATATTTAAAATTTCTTTTTTATTTTTAAAAATAAATTTTTTATTTACAATATAATTGAGGATAGAAGCTATGGAGATTGCAACTATTATTATCCACCCATAATCAATATTAGTCTTTCCAAGTCCATATACTATTGATAACTGTAAAACTACTCCGACAGAATTAAAAATAAAATATTTTAAATATTGTTTTAAGACTATGTCATAATTCATATTTTTATCTTTAAAAGTCCAAATTTTATTCAGTAAGAAGTTAGAAGATAGAGATACTATAATTCCTACTATACTCGAATGGAGATGATCGAAATGAAAATAAGTAAAAAAATAAAAAGATACAAAATAATTAATAAATAGGCCTATTGCCCCTACAGAATAAAATTTTGATATTTCACTTTTATTCCGGTAGATACCTCGAATAAAAAAGAGAATAGTTTTAGAATTAGAAGATTTTTCCTTATAATTTTTATGGTTTTTCAATTAAAATGTATCTTTTTTGATTTTGTAACATTTATACTTTCTCTAAAAATCAAAATTATTAATCATTGTCTAATGTCATTTTCCATCGATATTAACATTTACGTATTATTCTGTAAAAAAATTAAAAGCTAAAAAAAAAGATAATGACACCACCTATTACAACAATAATAATAACTCTAAGAATGGAAAATTTCCTATAGTTCAATATAAACTAGAATATTTTTTATTTATATGATTATATAATTAAAATATATTAAATTGATCCTAAATTTATCTTATATAAAAAATTTTAATAAAATAATTATTTTATATAAATATTATGAAAAAAATTGAATTTTTTATTAATGTTTTTAAAAAACGATGAATTTTAATAGTAGCTTATACTATTTATACTTAAATGTTAAAGTTTTTACTACAGAAAAAAAATAGTTGCACAAGCTGTAATGAAAAATTTAAAACCTATGAAGATTTGTTAAAGCATGCAAGAGAAATCCATAAACATATAGTCCGAAAATGTAATAAATGTGGTAAACAGTTTTTAAATGAAAAAGATAGGTTACATCATATGAAAGAAGAAAAACAAAGAGAAATAGATCATAGAAGGCATAAAAATTTGTAAATGGAATTTTTTTTCTATTAGATAGTAGAAAATGAACCCTAAATTAAGGAGAATTAGAGAACAAATAATGAAGATTTTATAACAATAAATTTATTTATAAAAGTAAAATAATCATATTATTTTACCTATTTAAGGTCATTTTATAATATTATTGAAAGAATATCCATAATTTAGTAAGAAAGGATAATATAATTAAAAAAGAAAAAGAATGAAATGAGAAAAATTCTAATTACAGCTTCTGAAAAAATTATTAATCAACTAGAAAAAAAATTAAGACATGAGTTTGATATTGACTTTGAATATTCGGAATCATCAGAAAGCAAAATTGAAGCAAAAAAAGATAATAAATGGATCACAGTTTGTCGATTTTCTTCTGATGAAAATTTGGATAACATAATTACAATGTTTAATGTCAACTATGAAATTAAATGCAAATAAAATCTATTTCTTATTTTTAATAACTATAAGTATGATAAAATAAAATATAGATATATCATCGTTTATGAAATTTGAACCACTTTTTTAAATCCTTTATATCATCATTAACAAGTCCTAATCCACATCCAATTATAAATGAGGATAATAAGGGAGAAATCCTTCCCATAGATAATATACAAAGCAATATTACTCCTATTTCTCCATGGTGAATTCTTCTATCAAAGAAATAGACTTTTGATTGAAGATTTTTCTTCCAATAATATATAATTATTTCAGAAGCTGCAAATCCCATCATGCCAGCCATAAGTGGTAGGAAAACCATCTTTTTATTATATAAGATGATATTATTAATAATTATTACTCTATTGTTTATCATATTATATAAAAAAAATGTTTTACTATTTTGCATAACTAGGATCACACAATACGGACTTTAAGAAAAGAGGATAAATACAAACGATTTCCCCTATCCATTGATTCCTAGTGTGCTTAATATTAATAAAACAATAAAAGAATCATATTGGATTTCTTACATGGAATCAAAAAGATGTACAAAAGATATTATTGAATAATTCAAATCTGCAAGTCTAAGATATTTCTATTTAACAATTTCAATAATTCAAACTCATTTTCTGCCTCATTAAAAAAATGCTCCTCTCTGTCTGCTAATTTTCTTCAAGTCACTAATTTGCCTGAATTTGTTTCAAAAATTTCTGTAGTTATAATAAATTTGATTGTGCTATATTAGAACCTATAATAAGTTAAACTCAGTTTGAATAATTCACTGTCGATATAGTTGTATTAGTATAGTTGTTATTAAGAGGATAATTTTGATAGTTGCTTAAAGTAAGATCTATTATAAATTAAATTCTTTTTATTGAAACGATCGTTTTTTTAAATTGTAATTGATGATATCTACAATAAATTCCAAATAAATATTAATATGTAAAAATTAGTTGTTAGATTTATTGCTTTTACTTATTGAATCACATAAAGAATTCTTGAGAGTTAAAATATCTTGAGAAATTTTGCTAGAGCTATTAGGTTTGAAAAGACCTATTCTTTCATATAAATTTACACTTGATAAAAACTTATTAACAAAATTATTGCAAATAATGCCATCATTATCTGAGTCATCATCTTTTAAAATAATTATGGCATTATTTATTTGAGCAATAAGTGATCTTTTAATTGTATCACCCGAATTATGAGCTGTTTGAATATCAATAATATTTTTTATTAATTTTTCAAGCAAATTGATTGAGTTAGAACTACTGACAACAACTACCTTAGGACTAGAGGAGTCAGCATGAATAAACATTGGTGTTGGAATATTTTCCTTTTCATAATATGAATCAGTTATTTGATCTTTCTGGATATCAAAAATAGGAGTATTTCCTTTTATATCAATACTGAAAATTGAACGATAATCAATACTTAAAGTAATAAATATGAAAAAGATAGAGACAAATGCCACTAGAAGTAATATACTAAGATTTTTTTTTCTCAATCCTAATAAATATTCATATACCTAGATAAAAATCTAATAATTAATAAAATAAAATTTTTAGCTAAAAATCCTTACTAATTATTAACCTTTTATTTATTACTGTTGTTGGAAGGTATATTAAATGCATAATTTTTCCAAGAAAAAATGTTATTAAGAAAAAACTACTTTGTTACAAATATCGTTAACGATATTGTAATTGAAACGAAATTGAATACTAAATAAGGAGGAGACTTGATATGCTTCAATTTATTTATAAGTCTATATTAAAAATAGAAATTGATAAAATACTAATTAAATGCAAAGAATAAACTTAATTGTTATTTATTGAAAGGTGAATGTAATGACTTATAAACTGCTAATAGGAAATAATTTTATTTTAGGAAATCCAAGAAAAGTAAACTTTAAGGATTCTCAAATTTTTTCTCTGAATGAAGACAATCAAGGTCCATATATTAATACCGAATTATTTGATATCAAAGGCACAAAAATTATCGAGATCATAAAAAATAATATGATATTTTGTAATATAAAATTGAATCAAAAATTCATTAAAAGAGATCATATTTTAATTGTAGATAAAAATGGTGAAATTATACTTGAATCACGAGTTGTAAGTAAAGACACAATTATTGTAAGTGGAAGATTTGTAATAGGGGAAGAAGTATTAAGAATTACGCAGAATTACATTTTATTTGCTAAAGGAAAAAGAATAATGCATAGTAAAGTTAACGCAAATAATGATTCAATTTCTATAACAGAAAATGGAATTAAATCAAATACCTAGGAGATGATATACCTAGAAACTCCTTTTAAAATCACAAATGGTATAAAAAATAAATATTTTTATAATCTCAATATAATGGTGTTTTTATGGTACATTTCATTTTAATAGATGTAACAAAATCGTCAATCTTGACATTATTAATATATATTATTATTACTACAATCCCTTTAGATATATTTTCCGAAGTAGAAAATTTAAATTATAACCAAAATGATTTAATCTATGAAATAACTGATAAACCATTTAATAGAACTTATAGTGATTGGACCGCAAAGTGGTGGCAATGGGCTTATTCAATACCAAAGGACCATCATCCAGCATATGATAATACAGGAGAATTCTGTAGTGAAAAACAGAAAGAACCTGTATGGTTCTTCCCAGGTACTTTTGGGCACCCAGTTACTCGCTATTGTAACATACAAGCTGGTAATGCCATACTTTTTCCTATTCTAAATTCTGAATGTTCATATATAGAATTTCCTCAACTTAAAAATGAAAGAGAATTAAGAGATTGTGCAAAAATTATTCAAGATAAAGTCATTAATCTTTCTGCATCTATCGATAACAATGGATTAAAGAATTTGGAAGAATATAGGATTCAATCATCTTTATTTAATTTTTCTCTTCCTCAAAATAATATTCTTGGATTACCTCAACAAAAAACTCAAGCAGTTTCAGATGGTAATTGGGTATTCTTAAAACCTCTAAGTACAGGTCAACATGAGATAAAATTTAAGGGAGAAGTAAATAAAACAATTGCCGCTTCTGACAGTAATTTTGCAGGTCCAATTGGTTGGGATTATCAAACTACATATATTGTTACAATTAAATGATAAAAGATATTTTGAATACTTTCTATAATACTATAGATTTATTGTATAATTTTTTTTCCGGGGTTCATTATATTTGTAGGATCAAAAATAAATTTGATTTTTTTAAATATATCAAAAAGTATACTTCCATACATGTATGGTATATATTTTGTTCTACTTATCCCATCTCCATGTTCTGCCGTAATACTGCCAGAAAACTCATAAACCTTTGAAAATACATCAGCTGTAAGAGATTCGATTAGGTCTTTATAAATATTTGAAGCAGTATCTATTATTGGTCGAGTATGAAGATTTCCGTTTCCAGCATGTCCATAAAATACGTAATCCAATTTGTACTTTTCGTATACATTCAATAGAAAAAGTGTATATTCATAAAGAAAGTTTGGATTGACAACAGTATCTTCAATTAAACTTATAGGCTTTCGACTTCCGACTGTCAATTTCATTACATTATTCAGGGCACTTTTTCTAGCTGCCCAAATTTTTTCGGAACTAACTTTATCTGATGTTATTTCTATTATTTCTCCATAAGCAGATAACTTTTCTCTACATAATCTTAATCTCGTTTCCACATCAACAAGATTATTTCCATCAAATTCTACAAAGAGAAGTGTACCATTTTTATTGTCATTGAATTTATAACTTGCTTTATTATAAGAGAGCATATTTCCATAATATAATACAGAAGAATCAAGTAATTCTAAAGCTGATGGGAAAAAAGTTAAAATTATAGGAACTACCTTGACTGCCTTTAGGATATTCTCAAATCCTATCACAATTATAGATTTGTATAGTGGCAAATCAAGAATTTTAAATTTAGCAAGAGTTGTTATTCCTAATGTGCACTCTGATGACGTAAATATTTTATGAGGTAAATATCTTCCAATATTATCAATTATGGCATCTATACGATATCCACAAGAATTTTTTGTTACCTTTGGAAATTTTAAGGAGACATGTTGTAAAATATCTTGGGAAAATAATCCCAATAATTGTTTAATCTTATTTGTTGGATGAACATGACTATTTCTGACTTTAAAATCATTCGTATTATTATAAGGTTCAAATAAAGGTTCTATACTACCATTAGAATAGACAATTTCTATTCCATCTAGAAAGTCGATTGTGTTTCCATATCCCAAGGCATGTATTCCACTAGAATTATTTGCTATCATACCGCCAATGGTACAAAAATTTCCACTAGAAGGATCAGGAGGAAGAAATTTACCTTTTTTCTTCAATTCTTTGTCCAATATTGCTTTGACAATTCCTGGTTCCACAATTACATAATCATTTTCAAATTCAATTAATTTGTTCATATATTTGGTAAAATCAAGGCAAATACCCGAAGTAAGTGACTGTCCTAATAGTCCAGTACCGGCTCCTCGTCCCGTAATGCTTACGTTATGAGAATAAGCATATTGACAAATATTTGAAACATCTCCTTTGTCTTTGACTTGAATAACACAACTCGGAACAAAACAATATTCACTCGCATCCACAGAATAAATTTTTCTACTCCAATCATCAGAAAGCACATTTCCTTTAGCAATACTTCTGAGATCAGCATCAATTTTTAATTGTGGCACAAAGAAATTAATGAGATAATAACTATAAAGTTTTTATAAATAAGACAATAGAATATATATACTAAAAAATAACAAAAATTAGACATATTTAATAGATACTTTAACAATAGTAATATATGGAATATTGTTTTAGATCAATAAGATATTGTCAAGTTTGCAAAGAATATGTTATTGGTAAAATATATCCACAAGATGAGCGTTCAGTAAAATGTCCTAATTGTAAAGCAACATTACCTCCAATAATGGAATTTTGCTTGATTGATAAACCTACGTATATTTCTTAATTATATTTTCTAACTTGTTATCCTAAAAAAATAAAGTAATATACAAAATATTTTTGTTATTCATAAATCACTTTTATTTATTGTGAAGGATAATACTATTTAATTATTTTAATATTAATATTCTATAAAATAATTATGAGGTAATAAAGAATTATTTTATATAAAAAATCTAACATGAATTTAATCATAGAGTTTAAGTTTTAAACTAATAAGATTTATTCAAATGAGGATCGGCTCGCATAAAGATAAAAAAAAAATATTTGACAAATATTTGTATGGATGTCCTACATGTCATTTATCGCGCTATGTGATTTTATCAGAAAATATTCAAGATCCTGCATATCACAAGTATGAACTTTATTGTCATAGCTGTAATGTAGTCTTTTCACCCCTGCATGCTGTCCTTCCATTGGAATTTAATCACGAGATATAGTTTTAATTTCTTTGTTAATAAAAAAATAGTTATAATTTATAAAAAATACAATTTATCCTATCTTCTTTTTTTCTTATTTAATTGAAACAAAATAAGTGCAGCAAATCCCCATAACATTATCGCTGGTAATCTTTGTTGAAAAAACCAAGCAATTCCACCTAATGCTGCCATAAATATACCTAAAATTCCCAAGATTTGTTTACTCTTTACCAATATTAGAAATTACATTTTTAAATATATATATATAATATACAGTCATTCAATTAATAACAAGAAAAAATGAATGATTTAAGATTTAAGAATAGTTAGAGGATGATCTTTCTTATGATATTTCTCCAAATAATTGCCAAACATTAACAATCTATAATCATCATAAGGCTTTGCTATTATTTGTATTCCTATTGGCATATTAGATGGAGAGGAATATCCAAAAGGAATGGTCAAGGCAGGAAAGCCAATACTATTAAATATAAAAGTATTCCTCAATAGCGCACTTCTTACTGAAAAAAATTTGTTTTGGATTTGCACCTTACATTCAGAAAGCAACGGAGCAGGTATAATAGTTGTAGGTAAAACCATAAAATCAATTTTAGTATACAAAGATGAAAATTGCTTTTGTATTTTTTTTATTGTCATTAATGCTTCATAATAATCTTTTAATTTAATTTTTGCACCTTTTAATAATTGATTCCTAAGTTCTAGACCATAAAAACTAATTTTTTTCTTCATCATATTTTTATGAATATTATAAGTTTCAAATAGTCTTACCACTTGCCAAGATCTAAAAAAACCATTTGAATTAATTTTTAGATTAGTAACAAAAAGACATTTATCAGATCGTAGAAAGAAAATAAATTTATCAAATGCAGATCTTATACTTGATGTTAAATAATCAAGGAAATAATTGTTAGGTATTCCAATAATAATTGATTGTTTATTTTTTAATAATACTTTTTTTAGAGAGGTTAATGAGGATAATTCTTGTTTTTCAAATTTATCTATATAATCGCGAAATTTTCTTTGTTGTCTTCTTATAGTAGTAAAAACTATTGAGGTATCTATTATATTCTTAGCCATTATTCCAATATGATCTAGAGAAGGCGCTAGTTTGTAAACGCCATTTGTACTCACGGTGTTAAAAGTTGGCTTAAATCCAAAAATACCACATAGAGATGAAGGAACCCTTATAGAACCTCCAGTATCTGTACCCAATGCGAATGGAATTAATCCTGCTGCAACAGCTACGGCAGATCCTCCACTTGAACCTCCAGAGATCCTATCTAAAGATAACGGATTTTTTGTATCTCCAAAAAAAGCATTTTTTCCTGTTATCCCTGCTGCAAATTCATTAAGATTATTTGTTCCAAGTAATATTGATCCTGCTTTTTTCATTCGTTTCATTATCGTAGAATCAGATTTGGATATATGATCTGAGAGTATTTTTGATCCAGCAGTTAATCGTACATTCTTAACAGCAATTATATCTTTAACAGAAAAGGGTATTCCATGAAGAGGACCTCTATAAATCCTATTTTTTAGTTCATTTTCAGCTTTTTCTGCTTCTTGTAATGATTGTTCCTTTAGGATAGTTATACAAGAATTTAATTTTGGGTTATATTTGTAAATTGCTTTTAAGTAATATTGTACTAAATCTGTAACTTTGATATTTCTATCGCTAATTTCTCTTGAAAGTTTAAGAATAGATGATCTAGAAGAATAGTTTTTATACATTTTTTGGATAGTTTATATGATTTTATAAAGTTTTAATATAATCTTAGTATTATTATCAAATGTTAATTTAAAAAAATAAAGAAAAAAATTATTATTCTTATTTTTTGAGAACAGCAGTTAGTGCTAAGCTATTTCCGGATTTAAAGTCAATAGACTTTGTAGCAGTATTATACAAGGCTAGTCCATTAATTTCATCTAATGTTTTTTTCTTTCCAGTTACTGGATCAATTCCAGTCATTCTATCATCAAAGTTTACTACATATAGTCCTGTATTTTTGCTAAGGCTTTGGATTTTCTGTTTAGATACTATTGCTCCGTCATGGTCATTTCCTTTCTTGTCTATAGATAAGACTACGAATTTTAGATTGGGGTTAGTTGGAATGTTAAGAGTTGCTCTTCCATCTCTTAATTCACAGGGTTCAAAATCTGCTAAAACTATGACTCCTTTTCCAAGTATCTTTCCTTTTAATAGTATTGAATCAGATTGTGTTGGACACGTATTATCTCTCTTGTATATTTTTTTTATTATTTTGATATCATCGTCGTCATCATCATCGTCATCGTCATAGTGATAGTGCTTATAATGCTTATCATAATAATTGATATCATATTTTATTTTATTTTTAAAGTAATTGTTATAGTTTATTTCTCCAATTTGTATTATTGTTTGGTCAATATTATTACCAAT
>DASSVK010000115.1:0-24522 GCA_035706205.1 Nitrososphaeraceae archaeon
CAAGATGAACAGGCCAGAGAGACCAGATTCTACCCCAATTAATTGCATAACCTAATGGTTTATCTAAAGCTCCTACTAAAATATCACTAACTTTACTTACCATTACGTTAAAATTTGTTGGATTAATTAGATCTTTAATCAATTAAAATAGACCACCTATAAGTATAAGAATATAATAATGATAATTTAATCCTATCAAGTTTTCCATTACCATATTCCTTTTCTCCCAGAAAGATACAAGGCATAACCCATAGCTGCAAACATTATTGCAAGAAAGGCCATCATAGGTAGAGTAGCTTCTTTTGGTATAGATAAAAGCGAGGATCCCCAAGCGTAAAGAAATATTGCCATAACATCAAAAACTACAAACATCAAGATATAAGCATAATATTGCATCATAAAATGTGAACGTCCTTCACCAGTTGGCATTTGTCCACATTCCATTGGAAGGAATTTTACAGGATTATACCTTTTTCGAGGAGACAATAATCTGGAAAGAATTAATGATGTTACACCGGCCATAATCCCAATTCCCAAAGCATACAAAATCGGAGTAAATTGCGATGCCAATTCACCAGCCAAATTAGTCTTGCTGCCTCTCATAGATATAAAAGTCTTTATTTTTTTACCACAAGATTGAATAGTTGTCGGGCAACTAATTTGGGATGATTCATTGCTAACTTTATCATTTTCTTTTTAGAGAATTCCGAAGTGATAAAATCTAGAAATTCATCCATGGACATATATTTCAAAATGGCAATTTCACGATCCCATTGTTCATCAGATAAACCTATCCATCTAGATTGTACTCTCAAAGCAGATTGAATTTTAGAAAGAATCCTTTTTTTCCATTCCTTTTCATAATCCATTAGAGAATTTTTAGAACAATGTGAAGGTAGAGATGCAGAACCTACTTGACCTGCTAATCTTCCAAATTCAATAGCATGTCTGATACCTTCAAGTACTAATGGATTTGATTGACCAGCGGAATCGCCCACTAAAATTAAACCTTCAAAAACAGATGATTCTCTTGCTCCTTGATTAGGTATATATCCTAAATGAAATTCTATCGGTTGTAAATTTCCTAATTCTTCAACTGGTTTGAATTTTTTTTCAATTATTCTGTTTAATAATTGCAGTGGATCAATATTAGATTCTGGTCTTCCAATTCCAACACCTATACGAACACGATTTTGTGATAATGGAAATAACCATGCATAGCCAGCAGGAGAATATTGATTTCCTACCATCAAAGTCCATGTTTCAATGTCTAATTGATCACAATAACATTCGTATTCAGCTCCAACACCATATCTTTCCCATTTATTTACATAACCAATCTTTCTGCTAATAAAACTATTAAACCCACTTGCATCTATAACAAGAGAAGATTTTACTTCAATTTTCCCTTTAGGAGTATTGACTATTAATTCAGAAATTTTTTTGTTTGCTCCTTTGATTAATACATCAACTACATTAGAATTTATCCAAATTTCTGCACCCTCTCTAGCAGCTAGAGATGAAAGATATTGATATAGTGATCTGACATCTAAAACACATGAATGATATTCATCTCCTTTGATTATTATTTCATTATTTGGGGAAATAAAACGGAAATTCCTTATTGGATTATATAATTTCTCAGGAATCTGTAATTTTTTCATTTCATTTATCCAAGAAACGCCACTTGTTCGAACAAATTGTCCAATCGCTTTCTCTTTTTCAAAAAGAATTACTTTAGCTCCAGATTTTGCTGAAGAATATGCGGCAGACAACCCGGCAGGTCCTCCACCAACTATGGCAATATCATAACTGTACAATTATATCTTATTTTCTATCTTTATTATTTTTATTAACTTTTTTTATCACAATCAAAAAGATAAGAGAAAAAGTAATATCTAGTAAAGTTTTTTAAATTAGAAAAAAAATATAAAGAAATGAGCCATGAAATTTTAGTTAAGGAAGGAGATTTAGCGCCAGATTTTACTTTCAAAGACCCTAATAATAAAGATTTAAAATTGTCAAATTTTTTAGGAAAACAAGTTGTACTATATTTTTATCCCCGTGATTTTACGCCAGGTTGCACCATGGAAGCATCTGAATTTTCTCAAGATTATAATAAATATCATCAGAATAATATAATTATCATAGGCATTAGCCCTGACGATGAAAAGTCTCATTCACAATTTAGAGAAAAAATCAAGATTCCATTTTTCCTAGCATCAGATGTTAATAAACAAATATCTCAAAGATACGGGGTTGTTAGTTTGAAAGCATTTATGGGTAAAGAGTATGAGGGTGTAAATAGAACAACATTTTTGATAGATCAAAATGGTAAAATAATCAAAATATTTAACAAAGTAAAGCCAAAAGGACATAGCATAGAAATATTAAATTATTTATTGGAAACAAAAAGATGAATACTGGATTTTTTAGTTAGAACTTATAAATAATATTGATCTAATACTTCATTTATCTTTTCTATATCCAAATCAAAATAAATAAATAATTCCTCATCTAATTTAAAGTCATTTAAAATCTCATCAAATTTAGTACCTTGACGAAAATAGTTTACTATTTCTGCTACTACTTCTAATAATTTCTTAGATAGAAAATTCCAATATTCAAATTGATAAAAATTATTACTATTAAGTATTTTAATAAATTTGGTGAAAGAACATATTATTATAAATCGTATTTTTTGTAATACTTTTTTAAAAGGATCGGTATCAGCGATATCAGGAATAAGTGTACAAATAAGATATTGATAATGATCAAAATTCTTTATAATGCTCAATGATTCTCCAATTTGTGGGTATCTATTTTTCAAAGAGATAACTTCTAATCTAGTTTCAGTAAAAAAACCCGGGTTTCTTTCACTCTCAAAGTAAGATGAAGTTATGCCATCCTTTATTAAAAACTTTTTACATTGATTGGATGAAAGAAGATATTTATTAATGAATTGATTTGAAACTGTCAACATAGCTAACCTAATTAATTTATTCAAATATTTCTAATCTATTAAAGGGTCTATTGCTGAATCTTTTTAGAATATGTTTCTACAATGTTCCTGATGTGTTGTAAGATTTTTATGTGATGCTCTTCATCTACTACAATACTCCTAAGTAATTCCTTGATATCAGGATCTTGAGTTAGATTTATACATTCAAGTACTAAATTCCTAGACTGTTCTTCTTCTTCAATTGATTTATTCATTCCTTCTTTTGTTAAATGAAGGCTTCCAGATGCTCCTTCTATTTTAGCCATTGCTTGAGTTATATATTGGATATGTTTAATACCATCATTAAGCAAAGTATTAATATAATTCCGAATTAAGCTATTTTCAATATCTTTGAGAAGAGAACTATAATGTAATATTTCATGTTTTTCTGCTTCATGTTGTTCTTTTAATAATTCATAAAGTCTCTGTTGTTTTTCTATATCGTCACGATGTTTAACCAATATTTTATTTACTTATCGCATAAATAAAAGAATGATGGTAGGAGTTGTATTTTTATTTTAAAGTATTGATGATTGAAAAGATTATAATTCCAAATTAATTATTTAAGATTGTGTCATTAAATAATAATATTACTTGTCAATGCATTTGTCATCAACGTTATGGAGATAAATCATTTTGCAGGAAATGTTTGGATAAACATAGATCTTCACCTTATTATAACATTATGAAAAAGTTTGGTTAATTTTTAAAACTGTATGCGGGAGATGGGATTTGAACCCACGAACCCCTGAGGGATAAGAGCCTCAGTCTTACGCCTTTGACCAGGCTGGGCGACCCCCGCTCAAAAACAGAACGTCAAAGACTCTAATTTGAATATTGCGAGGATTTAAAAAATAATTAGTAAATTCAATTATAACAATTATAATGGTTTTTATATAATTATTTGTTTCTTAATATTGTGTTAATTCCTGTCCGATGTTTTAGTTGCGGGGGTTTGATTGCAGACAAATATTTTGAATATAAAGAAAGAGTCAAATCAGGAGAAGAAGATGCTAACGTTTTAGATTCACTTGGAATAAAACGATATTGTTGTCGAAGAATGTTTATTTCAAGTATGGAAACAATTTATCAAGTAATTCCCTATTATGAAGTCTTGAGAAGAAGAATGACAGAAATGCAATCTGAAGGTTAAATTTGTGATATAATGCCAATTATTACAGATATAAAGGGTAGAATAATTTTTAATAGTAGAGGAAATAAAACTATAGAAATAGATGTTGTTTCTGATGATAGGTTCCTTGGTCGAGCATCTGCACCTTCTGGTGCAAGTGTAGGAAAGGGTGAAGTTCAAAGTTTTATAGAGAATAATCCAGAAAAATCATTAGATGTATTTAATAAAAATTTGTCAAAGTTTATTGGAATAGAATCAGATGACCCCAAATTAGTATATGAAATTTTAAAAAATATTGATAATAGTAAAAACTATAGTGTTATAGGTGGTTCAGTTGCTTATGCAATAAGTTTAGCTTCAATTGAATCAGCTTCCAAAGCTTTAGAAGTTCCACTCTTTAAGTTATTGAAACCTAGTGGCCCCTATACTTTCCCTTATCCTTTAGGAAATATTTTGGGAGGAGGCTCTCATGCTGGACCTGGAACTCCAGATATTCAAGAATACCTTATTTGTCCGAATGGCGCAGCTAATATAATCGAAGCCTTAGAAATTAATTTCAATATACATAAAGAATTAAAAAAAATATTAGAAAAACTAGATAAAAGATTTACCTATGGTAGAGGTGATGAAGGAGCTTGGGCTCCAAACATTAATAACGATCAAGCTATAGAAGTAGTGGAAAAGGCGATTTTAGAATGTGGCTATAATCTAAGAAAAGAAGTATCAATAGGAATAGATTTTGCAAGTTCTTCAATATGGAATGAAAAAAAACAAAATTATGATTATTCTAGACAGGAATTGGAACGTTCTCCAGAGGCTCAAATTGATTTTGTTAATAATCTTATTGATAAATATCATTTAATTTACGCAGAGGATCCAGTTCATGAAGAAGACTTTGAGGGGATGTCACTTATCACTAAAAATAATCCAGATTGTTTAGTAACTGGTGATGACATGCTTGTAACCAATAAAAATCGAGTTGAGGAATCTTTAAAGTACAAATCCTGCTCAGGCGCAATATTAAAAGTTAATCAAGCAGGATCACTGTATGATGCATTAGAATTTGCTAATGAATGTAATAACAATGAGATAAAAATAATTACTTCTCATCGATCAGGTGAAACAATTGATTCTCATATTGCAGAAATAGCAATAGCTACCGATTCTAAAATGCTAAAATCAGGTGTTCTTGGAGGAGAAAGGATAGCTAAACTAAATCAGTTAATTAGACTAGATGAGTATGGTTTAATAAAAGGAATGTCTGATGTTTTCACATCATAATATGAGCGATGATACGGAAATAATCAATAGTGATTTAAATTCTAATGATACATCTAATGCTGAAATTGATGAAAAAAAAGAAATAAAAGAATTAGAAACTCAATTTGATAATTCTTCAAATGCAATTGAAAATATTGTAGAAGATAACGATGAGAACGATATTGAAAGTTCAGATGTCGAAAACTTGGAAAAAATGATTCTATCTACCGGTATAAGAGTTGGAACCCCAGTTAAAACTAAATCAATGTCTCGCTATATAGTTAGACCAAATCCTGAAGGACTTTATATATTGGATATTAGTAAAACATTATATCGAATAGATGTTGCCGCTAAATTCATTGGTAGGACAAATATTTCTAAAGTAGCAGTTACTTCTGCCCGGGAATATGGTAAAAAGCCGGTAGAAAAATTCTGTGAAGCGACAGGTGCAACCCCTATTTTAGGAAGGTTTATGCCTGGAACATTTACTAATCCTTCATTACCAAAATATATGGAGCCAGAAATAGTCATAGTAACTGATCCGCAAGCAGATCAACAAGCTGTAATTGAGTCAACAAGAGCAGGAGTTCCAGTGATTGCCATATCAAATAGTGATAATGTTATCTCTAAAGTCGATTTAGTCATTCCAGCTAATAACAGAGGAAGAAAAGCATTAGCTACAGTTTATTGGCTATTAGCTCGGGAAGTAATGAAAAAACAAGGAAAAATAAAATCGGATAAAGAGATGAAATCCACAATAGATGATTTTGAAACAAAGCTTGTCGAAGAAATAGCTTGAGAGGTCTAATATATAGATCTCCTTATTATTCAGGTTCATTTTATCCAAAAGAAAAATGTGACTTGAATAAGATACTTGATTTTTGTTTTATAGACAGTCCATTTGGACCTCAACAAATTCCAAAAATCAATAATAATGATAAAATTTATGGATTAATTGTCCCGCATGGTGCTTACATCTTTTCTGGAGCCATATCTGCAAATGCATTCTTTGAAATTAATAAACAAAATATAGAAACATTTATTCTAATCGGACCAGATCACAAGGGAATCGGAAAAAGAATTTCAATAATGAGTGAAGGTTATTGGCAAACACCTTTAGGAGATGTTTTAATTGATAATGCAATTACTAATGAACTAAAGGCACATAATGATATAATAATAGAAGATAAGCTAGTCCATCAGTTTGAGCATTCTTTGGAGATCCAAGTTCCATTCCTCCAATATTCAAGGTTAAATTCTTTTACCATAGTTCCAATTTTATTGAAAGATCAAGATATTGAAACATCTGTAATGCTAGGCAATTCACTAGCAAAATCCATTTCTGGAAAAAATGCAATAATTATTGCATCTTCTGATTTAACTCATTTTGAATCAAATTTAAATGCTTATGAAAAAGATTTTAGATTGATAAAAAGTATCGAAAATTTGGATATAGAATTATTTTATCAGACAATAATGAATCTCAATATTTCCATATGTGGATTTGGAGCAATTGCATCTTTAATGAGAGCTGTTCATTTGTTGGGATCGAAAAATGGAGTCTTGTTAAGATATGCTACCAGTGGAGATATTATGTTAGATAATAAGAATACAGTAGTTGCATATGCGGCAATAGCTTTTGTTTAACTTTCAATATGACAATAGCGTCTGCACCAGCAAAAATTATTTTATTTGGAGAACATTTTGTTATATATGACCAACCTGCCATATTAGCCTCTATAAACAAAAGGATAAAAATAGATAGTAGAATTACACTAAAAAATAATAATAAAATAAGAATAGAAACAAATGATTTTGGTAAAAAGATATATCCTTTATCGATATTAAAAAATATGGATTGCAATAGAAATAATGATTTTTTTTATCCTATAATATATATTCTAAAAAAAATATTGCAAGATCCTGAAAAAATTAATGGAATAGACATTAAAATTGAATCAGAGATTCCTTATGGCGTAGGATTAGGATCATCTGCAGCTTTAAGTGTTGCTGCAGTAGCATCTATTTATGGACTTTACAACAGATATAGTAAAAAGAATCAAATACTAGAACTAGCAATTGAAACAGAAAAGCTTATTCATAGAAATTCTTCAGGTGCAGATTGTGTTATAGCTACTTATGGTGGATTAATGTATTACCAAAAAAAAATAAACTTTAGGCCACTGAAATATAGCAAAAAACTTAATTTTATTATTATAAATACAGGCTTAAAACATTCAACTGCTGAATTAGTATCAATTGTTGAAAGATTTCGACAAAATAATTTTACAACTTTTCTTACGTTATCAAATAAAGTTACAAATATTTGTGATAATGCAATAGAAGCATTAAAAGAAGGAAATATCATAAAGTTGGGAAAATTAATGAATGAAAATCAAATTTTGTTGGAGCAAATTGGAGTATCTAATAAAGAAATCAATAAAATAATTGATTCCAGTTTAGACTATGGAGCAATTGGTTCGAAATTAACAGGAGCAGGAGGAGGAGGATGTATATTGTCACTAATTAATCATGAAAAGAAAGAATATTTCCTAAACAATATGAGAAAAAATGGATATGAATGTTTTGCCATTACTATAGAAAATCAAGGCGTAAAAGTTAAAATTTAGTTTTGGTACTTGTTTTTCAAAATATAATTGAACAATAACCTAGTCATAATAAAACTTGGTGGATCTGTGATTACCTTTAAAGATAAACCAATGTCAGCAAACTATAAAGCAATAAAAAATATTTCAAGAATTCTAAAACGATTAACAACTCCATTAATAATAGTTCATGGTGGGGGTTCTTATGGTCATTATTGGTCAATTAAATTTGATATGCATACAGAGCCAGCAAAATATGATCCCCATGGAATTTCCATAGTTCATTCTTCTATGTTGACTCTAAATAAAATAATAGTAGAGGCGTTAGAAAAAGAAAGACTCAATCCATATGGACTACCTCCTTCATCATTTTTAAACAATGGTAAACCTTATAGTAACAAAATAAAGGAATTAAAAAAAATGACCGAACATAATATTATTCCTATTACATATGGCGATATTGTTTATATAAAGAATAACAAATATTCGATATTGTCTGGGGATGTATTAATGACAATGTTGTCAAAAATTTTACAACCATCAAAAATTATTTTTGCCCTTAATGTAGATGGTCTTTATAATAATATAATAGATAAAAAAATTATAAAAGAAATCAATTTTGAACATAAAAAAAAGAAACAAGGAGTAATTAATTTCGAAAGAGATTTAAAGATCAAAGATGTAACAGGAGGAATCAAAAGAAAAGTTGAGGAGGCCACTAAAATTGCTAGAACTGGTAAGGATGTTATTTTTTTAAATGGATTAAATCCTATTCAAATTGAAAAGGCTGTAAATGATAGACAATTTAAGGGTACAATTTTTAAGGGAAAAATATAAATCTATATCAAATGTCTGAGTCAAACAATTCTGAAATTGACTTGATAATGCGTAGAAAGAAAGATGGTATTGATATCCCTCTTTCAAATAATGTTCAATCTAAATTTATTTCAAATTATTTAGAATATGTAAAATTTGTACATAATGCATTGCCTGAGATAGATTTTGATGAAATTCAAACTGCTACTGAATTTTTAGGCTACAAGTTTGGGGCACCTATTATAATAGATTCTATGACGGGAGGAACTCCAGAGGCTTTAAAAATTAATTCTAGATTAGGTATATTAGCTGAAACATTTGGATTTGGAATGGGTTTAGGAAGCCAAAGAGCAGGATTAAAAAGTGAATCGCTAGCAGAAACTTATTCTGTTGCTAGAAAGAATGCACCTTCAGCTTTTTTAATCGCCAATATTGGGGGTGCACAGCTAGCAGAAGGATTGGATATTAAGATGATTGAAAAAATAATTTCTATGATTGATGCTAATGCTTTGGTCATTCATCTTAATCCATTGCAAGAATTGATACAGCCAGAAGGAGAACCAAGATATAGAGGTGTTTTAGAAAAGATATCAAAAATTACAGAAAACATAAGCATTCCGATAATAGTTAAAGAAGTTGGTGCAGGTATTTCGAGAGAAGTTGCTTTCGTACTTGAAAAAGCAAAGGTCGATTGTATTAATATAGCCGGATCTGGAGGAACAAGCTGGGCTGGAATAGAAAAAATAAGAGCTAACAAAGCAAAAAGCGGCATTAAAGAACATCTTGGAGAGTTATTTTGGGATTGGGGAATTCCCACTGCTTTAAGTTTAATAGAGGTCCGTAATTCTGTAGGACTACCATTAATTGCGTCCGGTGGAATTCGAAATGGGCTTGAAATAGCAAAATGCATATCACTAGGAGCAAATATGTGTGCAATGGCATATCCATTTCTTAAAGCTGCTTCAGAATCTAAAGAAAATCTTTGTAAATTTTCTGAACAAATAATTAATGAATTAAAAGGAACAATGTTTCTAACAGGTTCGTCAAATATTTTAGATTTATCCAAATCAAGACTTATATTAACTGGAGAATTAGCAGACATGGTTATTAAAAAATGAGGAATACCACTAAAACAGAAATTGAGAATTATATTCACAAAATCAATAATTATTTTATTTCTTTACTTTCAGGAGAACCTTCAGAATTATACGAAGCATCCTCTCTTTATATAAGAAGTGGCGGAAAACGTCTCAGACCAATAATGGTTATAAAATCTTGTGAAATGTTTGGAGGTAGTCAAGAAGACGCATTACCAGCGGCCTCAGCAGTTGAGTTTATCCATAATTTTTCACTCGTACATGATGATATAATGGATAATGATGATCTTAGACATGGAATTCCCACTGTACACAAAAATTTCGGATTGCCTATTGCAATTTTATCGGGAGATATTCTTTTCTCAAAAGCTTTCCAAATTTTATCTACCAATAACAATAAGTCACTTAAAGAAAGCTCTTTGTTAAGCATGATAAAAAAACTTTCAACAGCATGTATCGACATATGTGAGGGCCAATGCAAAGATCTTCAATTTTCTAGGGCACATAGTTTTCCTACAGAAGAAGAATATATACAGATGATTGCAAAAAAAACAGCTGCTTTATTTGAAGTTTCTTGTTCTTTAGGAGCTCTTTCTTCTCGACATGCCACAGAAAATGACGTAAATAAAATGGCTGATTTTGGAAAGAATTCTGGTATTGCATTTCAATTAATTGATGATTTAATTGGAATATCTGGAGATATTAAAAAAACTGGGAAAGCCGTAGGAAACGATATCAGAGAAGGAAAAAAAACATATCCTATTTTATTATCAATCAATAAAGCATCAGAATTAGAAAGATCTGATATTTTGAAAGTTTTTGGTAAAGCTGAATGTGAAAGTACTAGTTTAAAAAAAGCAATAGATATAATTTCATCTCTCCAGATTGAAAATATTGTAAGAAAAAATGCGACGGATTACATAAACAAAGCTATGGACTCAATAAATCATTACGAAGATTCTGATGCCAAAAATATGCTTAGAGAAATTTCTCTTTTCATAGTTGAAAGGAGTAAATAATATTTGGATATTGATGAAGAAATAATAAAATTATCAGAGATCATTATTTTAAGAAATGCATTAGATTATAATGGGAAGGCTAGGATCGATTCAGTTATTTCTAAACTACTAGGATCTAATCCAGAGATAAAATCTCAAATCAAGAATATCATGCCTAAAGTTAAAGAAATACTTGAACATATCAATTCATTACCCATTAATGAACAAAGAGACTTGTTTCGTAGCAAATGTCCCCAAGGTTTAGAACAAAAAAAGGTAGTTGAAAAAAATGAATCGCATTTACCTCCACTAATTAAAGCAGAATTAGGAAAAGTAATAACGAGATTTCCTCCTGAACCAAATGGATATCCTCATATAGGTCATGCAAAAGCAGCTGTAATTGATGAAGAATATTCGAAGATGTATTCTGGAAAACTAATATTAAGATTTGATGACACAAATCCTTTAAACGAAAAAATAGAATATTATGATGCAATTATGGAAGGAATATCATGGTTAAATATAATTCCTGATTTAATCAAAAATACTTCAGATGATATTTATTTGTTACATAATTATGGTAAAAAATTAATAAATAAGAATAGAGCATATGTTTGTACCTGTAACCAAACAACCATTCACGATCTAAGATCAAAAGGAATTCCGTGTCAATGTAGAAAAGATCTTCAAAACATTTTAGAAAATTCAGATAAAATTTTTAATGGATTTTACCATCAAAATGAAGCTATAATTAGATTCAAAGGAAATATGAATAGTAATAATACAGCAATGAGAGATCCTACACTCTTTAGGATAATTGAGTCTAGCCATCCCAAGAAAGGCGAAAAAATAACTCTTTGGCCGACATATGACTTTGCTGCACCAATCGAGGATAGTATAGATGGGGTTACTCATGCATTAAGAACAAAAGAATATGAACTTCGAAATGAATTATATCGTCAGATTTTAAATATTTTGGATATGAGAGTTCCAGAAGTGATAGAATTTTCGAGGTTAGAATTTGAAGGATTACCCGTTTCTAAACGGAAATTAAAACCTCTTATAGAAGATAAAAAAGTTGAGGGGTGGTCCGATCCGAGACTCCCTACTCTGATGGGATTAAAAAGAAGGGGTATTACACCAGAAGCAATAAGACGCTTTGTATTATCGCTTGGTATTACTTTATCCGAAACTAAACCCTCTATAGAAATATTAGAATCTTTTAATCGAAAGATTATAGATTCCAAATCAAAAAGATTATTGTTCGTTAATGTTCCTTTTAAAATAACTATTCAAAATGCAGAACCAAAAGAAGTAGTTTTTAAAAATCATCCATCTTTAGAAATGGGATATAGAAAAATTAAAGTAAAGAATATAATATACATATCCAATCAGGATGCCGAAAAATTAAAAGTTGGAATGGAAATAAGGTTGATCGAACTATACAATATAAAAATATCTTGGATTGACAAAGACAAAAAGGAAGGAATTGCAGAATACACAGACGATATATTAAAAGAAAATATTCAAAAAATCCAATGGGTACCGGAGCAAGATTCAATAAAGTATAAGATCTTAAAACCAAATAAATTATTTATTGGAGATAAATTTAATTCCAATAGTCTAGAAATATTAGAAGGATATGCAGAATCTTTTGTGACTACTTTGCAAGCTGATACTATGATTCAATTTATAAGACTTGGATTTTGTAGAGTAGAAAATAACAAATCAGCTGTATTTACTCATAGATAGGTGAAATAATGAAAATCGCAAGAGTGAGAACTAAAGAATATGGAGAAACTTATGGTATAGTATCTAGTGATTTCAATAAAATAATAACAAAGAATGAAATTCAAGAACAAACTGGTATACCTCTTCCTCTTAATATTAAAGAATTTTTATTTAATAATTGGTTAAATGAAGTTATAAAAAATAATAGAAGATTAAACTTTGTTAAGAATATTAATGATGAAGAATTACTTGCTCCTCTATCACACCCCGGTAAGATTATTTGCTTAGCTTTTAATTATTACGATCATGCAAAAGATGCTGGTCTTACTCCTAATAATGAACCTGTGATTTTTTTAAAGCCCCGAACAGCCTTAAATAATCCATATGACGACATTCTTTGTCCAGGAAACGTTCAACGGCTAGACTACGAGGCAGAAATAGCAGTTATAATTGGTAAAATAACAAAGAAGGTTACAGAAGACGAAGCAATAAATTCAATATTTGGATACATGATATTTCATGATGTATCCGCCAGAGATATCCAATTTCAAGATAAACAATTTACAAGAGGAAAAAGTATTGATACATTTGCACCGTGTGGTCCTTGGATAACTACAAAAGACGAAATCAATGATCCCCAGAATTTAAAAATAATAACAAAAGTTAATGGAGAAGTACGACAGAATTCAACAAGCAGTAAAATGGTGATACCTATTAAAAAAATAATCTCAAGTTTGAGTCAATTAATAACTATTGAACCAGGAGATATAATTTCAACAGGTACACCGGCTGGAGTAGCAATGTCAATGAATAATCCAAAGTACTTGAAAGATGGTGATTTGGTAGAAATTAGTATAGAAAAACTTGGGACTATAAGAAACAAAGTTATTTTCATAGAAAAGGTAAAGTTATAGATCAAGATTGATTTTTTTGATATTTTTCTATAATTCTATTGAGCTTCAATATTTCTTCTTCTAAATTCCTAGAGTATTGTTCAAAAGATTTTATTAAATTTCCGCGTAGATTAGATAGCTGGATTGCAATATTCAAGATATCTAAACTAGATTCAAAGGATCTTTCTGTTGCAAATACTTTCATTTTATCGTTAAATAGTTCCATTATTCTTTTTTGTTCTAATTTTTGTTCATTAATAGAATTAGCTAAATCTTCATTTCCAGGATTGTTAAAATTTCTAATATTTGGCCAATTAATCATATATTTATTTAATAATATATAACAAAAAAATAAAACTTTTGTCATATATAAAACATTTAATTTATAATAACATATATAAGGACTAAATAGAAATTATTCGATATTATCTATGGTTGTGGAGAATAAAGGTACAATTTCTTATATTAGGATTTTAAAGGAAGATCTTGAGATTTTACGTATAAAACCACAAGATGGTCCAGTACCAGATTTTAAAGCTGGCCAGTTCGTTACATTAGCTCTTAATAATCCAGCGGATGGAAAAGTAGTTAGAAGAGCTTATTCAATAGCATCGCCACCAGAACAGAAAAAATATTTTGAATTATTAATTAGATGGGTAAAGAAACCATTACCAGGGAGATTAACAACTCAAATATTTAATCGTAAAGAAGGAGATGAGATCGGCTGGCTAAAGCCCACTGGCATATTTACAATAAATGAAAAAATGCATGATGGAAGTCCAGATAATAGAAGGCTTGTTTTAATTGGAGGTGGAACGGGGCTTGCTCCATTTATAGCCTATACTTTACATCTTAAAGCTATTGGCAGTAAAAGAGAGATAATTGTTCTTCATGGTGCTAGTTATGTTGATGAATTAAGTTACAGAGAATTACTGACTGATTTAGAAGAAGAAAGTTTAGATAAAGGACGAGAGAATTGGAATTTTAGATATAGAGCAAGCATAAGCAGACCTCAAGAACCTCTCAATCGCTCGTGGGGAGGACAAAAAGGTAGAGTTGAATCATTTTTGAAGAGGAAATTCAGTGATCATCCATCTCCTTTAGAAGAGTTAGTGGGGGAAAAAATAACTACTGAAAATACCTCATTTTATGTCTGCGGATGGCAAGGTACTGTAGATGGCGTCTTGGATTATTTAGCACCTAATGGATTTGTTGATGAAAGACATAAGAGACCAGATGGTAGTTATGAGGTTAAATTTGAATCATATGGCTAAATTTATTTTCATTATCCAAATTGAAATTCGAATTTGAAGAATTTTCTTCTATAGAAGACTTGTTGCTTTATATGGCATCTATTGCTCCATATATGAAACAAGTATTACCGATTACATATTACAAAGGATATCTTCTATCAATCGTCCCTATTTCACAGCTTAGCACCGAGATATTAATGATGGTTTATGTCAAAACAGAAATGCCTACCGGTTTAATTGAATTTGATATTTCAACAAGAAAATATAAAACCGTGCAATCTATCGAACGTGCAGACAAAAATTATTTTATAATAATTGAACCAAAATCAACTACATTAGCAGATAAAGCGATTGCAAATTTGATAGATAACCAAAAATAAAAGAAAGGTATACTTTTATTAATTTTATAATTTAGAGGGTAGAGGCGTAGTAACAGATTTTTTCCTGGAATAGTGTTCTATTATATCTTCAGGTAATTTACCCTCGAAAAGATTTTTAGAAAGTCCTCTGAGATATCTCATTATTGCCCATGTACCGAATTTAATCAAACTTGCCATAAACAATTTCATAGGAGGCCCATAGCTTTTATTTCTAATTATAATTGGTATAATATCATTAATGACCCTTAAATTATGTTCCCAACATTTCCAAAATAACGTAAATTGAGCTTCATTAAGGTTACCGAAATGCATTGAATTCTTTTCAGAAAAATCTTGATATAGTAGAGGAGCAACTAATCCCCTCATTTTCATAATTTTAAAATCTTCAATCAGATCTATTGTATATTGGGTTTCATCTGGAGTTTCGTCTGGCCAACCTATTATGAGAGTCAAGGCAGGAAACCAATGATTATTATTTAAAATTTTACAGCCTTCACGAACAACTGAGCCCCATTCTTCAGGTTGAAATGGTTTGGTTTTGACACCTAAATGTTTTTTTACCATTCTAGGAGCAACAGTCTCTACGCCAAGATTAGTGGCTAACCACCTTCCACTATTTTCCATATCATTTATTTGTGAAAGTTTTTTTATGAGAGCCGGTGATGAAGCTACAGCAGAAAGAGTCATATGAGTAGTTCCGACAAAATTAGCTCCGACTGCCTTTAAACCACTCCATAAATCCACAATTGCGTCTGCATTAGGAAAAAAATCTTTGTTATCACAACCATATAATAGCATTTCATCAGATTGAAGCCAGATGGAATCAAATCCATAATTAAGATTAATCTTAGCCTCTTCTTGAAGTCTAGAAAGAGGAATATCTTTTTTTGATCTTTTATTTACATCACAAAAGTCACAACCACGTCCACATCCTCTCATAGCTTCAATCAATGAATTAATAGTAGGTCCTTTTATCTTGGGAATATTATCGATATTACGTACAAATGTATGTAACAGCTCAGGAGCATCTCCTTGTTCTAAATCATGAAATAAATCTAAAGCTAATTCATCTGCTTCTCCTATTACGACAGTATCAATTCCATGAATTTTCATTCTATCTGGTTTTGCTAGTTCCCATGCTCCATTTCCTCCTACCACAACTTTAAAATTGTATTTTTTCTTTAATTGTATAATTGAAGCACACATTTTCTTAAATTTCATTGCTACGTAGGATAATTTTTCGGGTGACATTGTTGTTGTAACTGGTGCCATACCCAAAGGATCCATTACATTAATTCCAACAACCTTTGTTTCAGGCCCTATACATTTATTTAACATTTCTGGATGTGCTAAAAAAATTTCTTCTCTATTATACTCCTTAAGTAAAGCTCCTTCTATTCTTCTTAATCCACATTGAGCAACTTTAACTTCCCCAGATTCTTTATCCGTTTCAACACTTGGACAAAAAAGTTTATCAAAAACAAATTCTGGAACAAGTTCATATGGTCCACAGGCTATAAAACCATAAAGAAAATTTCCTCGATAATTAGTCATTAAACTCCTGTCTGCAGTTAAAACTATTCTCTTACCAGAAGTGATCATTATAATAATCCTCTTACCTCATCCTCATAGAATCAGATATAAATTGATTATCATAAGCTTACTATTATCTAGTGTCGTATTACTCGATACAATTATTCAATATAATCCTTTTTCATGTCCCTCTAGCATTATTGATTTCAATTGCTTTCTATTAAGATAGGTTAAAGCTTCTGAAAATGTTGCCCAAATAAAATCATCGTGCTCATTAGAAAGGGTTATATCTCGAACATTAGTAGTAGCATAATAGAAACTAACTTCTTTTCTTGATTTGATGCCTTCGCCTTTAAAAAACGAATATTTTATTCTTCCGATAAAAGATAATATATTTAAAGAATTTATTCCTGTTTCTTCATATACCTCTCTAAATAGAGTTTGAATTTCAGTTTCTCCTTCTTCCTTATGACCTTGTGGAAATCCCCAATATCCTCGACGATTTCTTAATAATAGAAATTCAGGATCTTTTATTTTACTTGGCGATGTTTGATATTTTATGACCGCACCAACTGATTTTTCTATATTCACACTACATTAATTTTTTAGAAAACAGAATTATAATATTGTTTCTTAAAAATATTAATATCGAATTAAGTTTTATTTTTAATAAAGTTGGGGGCCGGTCGTCTAGTCTGGTAGGATACGGCATTGGCATTGCTGAGATCGTGGGTTCGAATCCCACCCGGTCCACTAATAATTTATTAATAAAAATTATTAATGATTTAAGATATTCAAAAATCAGTTGTATTTTATCAATTGGGAAAGAAAAATTACTAGAACCAAATTAGGAAATAATATAGTAGTAGTAAAAAGAAATAAATCCTTTACGAGTCTTAGGCAATTCATTTTAATTTTTTGTTTTACTTTAATGTCCATTTGTTCCGGCAATCCAGCTAATCCTCCTGAAATCGGAAAGAGAATATTAGATAATGAAAGTTCTGAATCACGAAATAAATTGAAACTAATTGGAATTAATTGCCCAAAACTCTTTTCTATTACTGATCAGGAAATAATAGAAGAATATATTGATGGTGGAAATTTATATTCTTTTTTTACTATAGAAAAATCAAATGATCTTGCTTTAGAAGTAGGAAAAATTACTGGAAAATTACATAATACTGGTTTGGTATTTGTAGATAACAAATGTCAGAATTTTTTAGTAACCAAAGAAAAAGAATTGATAAGAATTGATCTTGGATTTATTCAAAAAAGTGATTCGGTATTTGCTCAAAGTATGGATATAGGTAGTTTTTTGGCTAGTATCTTAGATTTAGAACCACAAAGATATAGATTATTAGAAAAAGAGTTTTTGATAGGATATAGAATAATGACAAATAAAAAAATACCATACTTGTCAATTATTTTAAGAAATATACTCGCTTTAGGATTTGGTTATAGTCATAAGAATATGTTAAGAAATATGTTAAATAAGAATTATCCTTAGATAGGAGGAAGTTCCTGTCTTTTGTCAAATCCTCCTGAACCAAATTTGCAATAAAAACATTGATCAGATTGCATGTATGGTATTTTTTGGATAATTATTGCTCCTAGCTTTAAAGCAAATTTCGTCATAAGTCTATGCTTTAATGGCATAGATGGAATTACCTCTTGAAAATATACATTATAATGATCAGGACAAAATTTTAAAGTTATTTGAGCACGCTGTTTACTATTAGTTTTTGAATCATTTAAATTTTTGGCAATATTTATTTGCTCACGAATATATTCATGTTTTGGACAGGGACAATCCCTTCCTAGGGGATGTTTATATGCAGGTGTATTTTTCCAATCAAATTCAGGAAACTCTTTTTCAAAATCATCCATTCTTTACATTTTTAATATAAAGTCAATAGCATATAAATTATAGGATAGATTTATCTTACTAATAATATTAATAATACCATTAACAAGTGATAAAAATATATATAATTTTGAATTTTAATACAAATCTAAAGCGGCGTGAATAAAACTGAAGAAATTAATGCTTTGAGCAATGAAGGTATTACTTCAAGAAGAATTGATCATGAACAAAATAGTATATCATTAGAATCAAATCTTAAAACTCTTTTAGATTTTAAGAATTCATTACTTGATGATCAAAAAAGTGGAGAAAAAATAATACAAGAACTAAATGAAAAAATAGAAGTTACTAAAAAGAAAATAGACGAAGAAAGGGAACGTCTTGAAGAGCTTAGAATAAAATTGAAAGAAGTTAACGATGTAAAAGAAGAGGAATTTCCTAAATTTATGGAACTCAAAGACATGGTATTGAAAGCTAGGAGTCAGTTGAAGATAATTGATGAAAAAACAGGGCCTAAATCAAATAAAGAAAGAATAAATATTAAACAATTAACTAAAACCCTTGAACAATTAGAACGTGATATTCAGACAAAAAAATTATCTAAAGAAGAAGAACGAAAATTAGTAGCACGTTCAAAGGAAATAGCAACTAAACTCCATGCAATGAAGATTATACATAAAAAAGAAGATTATTTTAGAACAATCTCTTCACAATACGGTAATTTAAAATCAAAAATTAATGAAATATTCGACAGAAGATCAGAATTTGGCAATAAAATTGGAGAATTAAAACTAGTACTAGATACATTATTAGATAATAGGGAAAAATTATATGAAGAAAGAAGAAAAATAATAAGAGATGTTAGAGAAACTTCTGCGAAACTAGAAATGGTAAATACTCAAATCAATGCTATAGAATATAGAAAATCTAAGATGAATTCTATTGGAAGCAAAAGACGATCTAAAGACAGTCATGATAAGAGTTATTCTGGCTTTCAATCATCTAAAGATAGAGCAAAGAAAAGTAAGGAAAATATTCAAATTTGGAATTCTATGAAGGAACAGGCATTAAAGAAGATGTCAAGTGGAGAAAAATTAACATTTGATGAAATGAGGCTTATTTATAGTGATATCAATAATTCAGAAAGTTTCTAACATCTCTCTATTTCTTTAATATTTATTTAAAAAATGTTTTTTTTAATTTTTAGTTCCGTAATTTAGTATAACCGAGTTTAATAATGGTAAAAAGGGTATATTTTACTCCCTATGGGGTAGGATTAGGACATGCTAGTCGATTAATAACTATTGCAGAAAAAGTAAAAACCAATAATATCAATGTAAAATTCTCATCTTTTGGTGAAGCAGTAGAATTTATATCAAGATACGGCTATCATTGTAATCAGGTTCCTCCTGTCGAATTTTCTTGGAACTCTCAAGGAAGTTTTTCAATGAAAAATTCTGTATCTAATATCCCAAGTTGGTTTAAAAATTTTACTACTCAGGTAGTTAAAGAAGTAGAGATGATGATAAAATTTTCGCCTAATATAGTAGTCTCAGACTCAAGGCTATCTTCAATTATTTCTGCAAGATTATTAGGCATTCCGTCACTTGTTTTACTTAACCAAATAAAATTACTTTTATCACCAAAATTACACTCCTTTAAAGTAGCAAGATTTGTAGAAAATCTTAATGGAGAATTTATAGGAATATTATGGTCACTTTCAAACGAAATTCTTGTTCCTGATCTTCCACCTCCATATACTATTTCTGAAAACAATATTTGGAATACTAATTCAGTTATAAAAAAAATAAAATACATTGGATTTATTGCTCCTAAAATGAACATTTCAGAACAACGACTTATTAAAGTTATGAATTTTTTAAGTTTTTCAAAAAATAAACCAATTATTTTTTTTCATATAAGTGGACCATCCAAAACGAGATTACCAATTGTTAGAAAAATACTTGATGCACAAAAATATTTTACGAATAAGATTCAATATGTAGTATCGGAAGGAAAACCAAATGGTGATATTGAACCACATAAGTTATCAAATGATGGTTGGTATTACGAATGGTGTCCTATACGAGATGAACTTTTTGCCTTGAGTGATATCCTAGTATTAAGAGGCGGACATACGACAATGTCACAAGCAATTCAATTTGGAAAACCAATTATCTCTATCCCAATAGAAAATCATGCTGAACAGATTAGTAATTCTTGTAAAATAAAAAAAATTGGTATAGGAATAATGTTAAAGGATGATGAGCTTTCCTCCGAAAAACTATCAGAAGCAATCAGTAAAATATTAAATGATAATAAGTTTACATCTCGATCCATCGAGATAATGCAATTTTGTGAAAAATTAAATGGAGTTCAGAATGTTGTCAATATAGTTAGGTCGTATATTTAAAGACTTAATTCGTACATAAAAAATTTTTATATTTTTTTTTAAATATGTTGATTTTTTTCTGATTTTATTTTCTTCTTCTTTAAAATCAATAAAATTTCCTTTAGTAAAATCAAATGATGAATTTAAGAATTTAAACTTTTGATCTAAATTAATTTTTAAATTACCTTCAAAGAGGTAAGGAAACCATGGAATCTTACCTTTTTGTATACAGGAATTCATAGCATATTCAATTAACCATAAAGGATGAATAAAGAAATTAAATGGAAGAACAATATTAATAAGTTTATTTATATAAGAACAAATATCAATTACTAAAATATCTAATAGAAAATTATTTTTTATATCTTTTGTTTTTGAAATTATAGAATCTAATTGTAATAATTGTAATTTAATTTTTTTATTATTTGTACTATTTAAGATGGCATGAATAGAAAATAACTTTTTTTTTAAATCTTCATTGTCCCAAAATAAAATTAATATATCAGGAATAAACCCACGTAAAATTATATTTTTGAGGCAATAAATTGAATATGGATCATAGATAATTATAAAAACTTTCTTTTTTAAATATCCAAAGGTCATTCCTCCAATTCCTTCTACCGATTTAATACATATATAAGATTTAGATTTCCCTATATAGCATTTAATTATTTTATTTGCTGAATATTCATCGTGAGAGGGAATTGAAGATTTACTCGCTAGTTTTTCGATTAATAGTCCAGTTGCAATAAATTCAATATCTCTAGCAATAAAATTAGGATTTTCTGAAAATACCTTTATAAAAAATCCTTCATTCATGATTATTTTTTTTCCCACATTCAATATTTTATTTACAATAGTGGAGGTTTGATTTGAAGTAGAATATGCTATTTCAATTTTTTTTATACCCAAACAGGAAGAAAGAATTCTTAAGGCTTTAATGGTTTTAGTTGTATATACAGAAAAAAAGCTTTTTTCCATAATAATTTGAGATATCAAGATTTTATTTTTTTTTAGTATCCTAATCGTTGAAAGTTTTACATCATTTATTATTGTAGGAGATGTAGGGAAAATTAATAGTCTAAGTTCTTTAATGTCTCTAGTCATTTGAAAGCTTTTTAAGCTAAAGTGATTTCAATGCCTCAGTAATTTGGTTTTTATCTTGAGCATTAGGAGTCTTTTCCAGATACAAGATTAAATCTTGTTTTGCTTTTTGCTTTTCATTCATTTGTAATCGTGAAAGTGCGCGATTCTTATATATTGGACCATATCTATTTGGATTAATTTCTATTGCTTGTGAATAATATTTTTCTGCATTCTGATAATCCTTTATCTTTAAATAAAAATTACCTATTCCTTTGAATGCTAGAAAATAATTAGAATTTAATTTAATGGCTTGATTAAAACAATTTATGCACTCTTGATTATTTGTTTCACTATAACAACTACCAAGTAAAGACCAAGCAAAAGCATTATTTTTGTCAATATTAATGGATAAAGTTACTTTTTTAATTGCTGATTCAATATTACCATTAGAAAAATCTTTCTCTGCATCAAAACATAATTTATATGATTTTGTTAGGTACAAATCATCTTCTGAAAAGATACTCTTCATATCTTCAGGGATTATCATAATAGCAATATTGTCTTCTTGAGTCCATTCTGATGTAAATTTGGTTTCTGGAATTGAACCCTTAGTATTCGGTTGCGGAATATAACTCGAAATTCTTTTTTCATTATCATCATAGCCAGAAATTAATAATGCATGTTGGGTTAAATGATATAAACCAGGGAAAATAACAATAGGAGGTATTCCTTGATCTATTCGTTTCTTAAGATCTTTGATTGAACTCCTATAAATATATGAAGAATAATGTTTTTTTTCAGCAATTTCTATTCCATCAATAATATTAGCAGAATTATTTTGATTATTATTTTTTTCTGAATAAAGAATATCTTCCCCCCAGTATTGTAAAACAACTGTAATTACTAGAGGTAATGAAGAGTTACTTGGCTCTATTAATGGTAAATTTAAATCATGTGATAAATTATCTTGCAATCCTATTATGGTGGTTTTAAATCAAATAAAAACCATCCTATACTTTATTATTAAATGATTTATTTAAGTTTATTTCTATTATTCGCTAAAATACAAAAATCAATTGTAGTTATATTCTTTTGTTATCTTTCTATTTAAAAGAATATGTCTATATGATGATTTTGAAATAAAAGAAATTTAAAATAAGTGTAAAAAATATGGTATTATAATCTATATCTTTCAAATAACTTTACCTACTACCTATTCATCTTATTTAATTTATAATATCCAGATTTAGCCACATCTTTAATAGATTAAATGTTAATAAATATTGTCAATTTAATTATATTTATATCTTCTATTTTACAAAAAATTTTTATTCTAAAAGATATCTCATTTTAATTGATTAAAGAAATTAGACAAAATTAATCTTCCGTCTTTGCCACTTTTCTCTGGATGAAATTGAACCCCAAAAATGTTTTTTTTCTTATGTTTAAAGATTTCATTCTTAGATTCTAGTGAGCTGCCTAAAAGTTCTAACTCTGACGATAGTCTCCAAATAGAATATCTATGACTTTGATATACATAAATGGAAGCGTCTTTAGGTAACAAAATATTATTTTTTTCTGACGTAACTTTAACCAATCCATGAATAGTATTTTTCATTTTGATTAAAGAGCCACCAAAATACAAATTAATCATTTCTGCACCATAACAAATTCCTAATAGAGAAATATTATGAGTATTACAGTATTCAATTATCTTATTGTTTTGCATGTTTGTCTCTTTATTGTATTTTTTTCTTCCAGATAATATAATTGAGTCATATAATGCTAATTTATTACATTGAATTTTTGAATATAATAAACATTCAAATTGTATACCTAAATCTTTAACTATATTAACAATATTAACTACGAATGGTGAAGTATTATTGACGATTAATAATTTCATGATAAAAAGGGAACAGTTATAAAATTTATTTGTTAAGATTAATTTACTACATTAGCTATCTTTTTAGATATCAAATAAACAGCTACAGATAATGGAACTGTCGCCATAGATTTATCCAATAAGTACGTTTTTCCTTTAAAATTAAATTTTAATGATGTGTTAACTGAAATATCAACATCTCTATTATCCAGAAAGAAACAAGAATCGTTTAGGGGATCAAATTTGTCCAAATTTTGACATTTAATCTTTGAGAGACCACTTTTACTATTGAGAGATCCAACCATTCTGAAAATTCTATGGATATCGGTAGTTACTTGAGGATCTATTTTAACTCCTATTTCAAAAACGAGTTTGTCAATTTCCTTTTTAAAAGCTTCATATCCTCCTAGTTTTTTTATTACTTTATTTAGTTTGTCATTTGAAATTTCTGAGATCTTTATCTTTTGAGCTATTCTTTTTCTCCATCCATAAGAATATCCACTCAATGGAATTTTGATTTTATAACCATGTTTATTATTTCTTATTCCCAAGCTTTCTAAAGATAAATTTTTACCTATTAAATAACCAACTAAAT
>DASSVK010000116.1:0-2841 GCA_035706205.1 Nitrososphaeraceae archaeon
AAATTCCATTTTATTAATAGATGATGAATCAGATATTACTTTTACAATAAAGAGTATTTTGGAAAATAATGGATTTAAAGTAGATTCATTTACCGATCCGATCTCTGCATTGGATAATTATCAAATCAATTTTTATGATTTGATAATTCTTGATATAAAGATGCCAAAAATGGATGGATTTCAATTATATACCAAAATTAGAGAAAAAGACCCTAAAGTAAAAATATGTTTTTTAACTGCAATTGCAACCTTCAATGAAGAATTTAGAAAAACACGGTTGGTATTGGGTAAAACAATCAATGAAGACTACTTCATTCAAAAGCCCATAAAAATCGAAGACCTAATTAAAAAATTAACTTCTATAATGAATATCTAAAAACAAACATAGCTAGATGTCATCTTTGTTATGGTTATGTTATTTAAAATAAATCTTAATTTTTTAAAACTAATTAAATAATTTCAAGGCATCTTTGTTATTATATTTTTATGTTATCTTAAATATACTGAGATGAATATATTGAATAATTTTGATAACTAATAAGATTGTAAGTGTAATTACAAAGATAAGATTAACCAAAATTAGGTACTATTAAAATCATAATATTCAAAAAAATTACAATAGAAGATAATTCTCTATTGTTACTATTGTCTTTAGACATATGTTATATAATATTAGTCAGTTATAATATTTAATAATTATAATTAACTATTTATATTAATCATTTAAGAAAATATGTCAATGTAGTAAAGATAATATAGTTCTAACAAACAATTACTTAAAAATATACTAGAAACATTTTCCTTATTCTAATTTATTTGATTCGTTATTTATAACAAAATATTTATCTATAAAAGAGTATATTATTATAATTAATTAATTTGACTAGTAATAGTAGTAGTAAATCAAATCAGCAGCAAAGTGTAAACGTAAATCAATTGGTAAATTTTTTTCTAGGATACAAGTTGCAACAAGTCCAACTATATCAGAAAAATCTTCTATTACTATTGCTAATAATAAAGACTATTCAGCATACAAATAGTAAAATAATCAGACAAAATGTCTAGATTAGAGGAATTTTGTTCTAAATATACACGGGAGGCAAATGAGAAAGTAAGATGCGGGTCCTGTCAAAACATTCTTTTGCATTGTGGATACTATGAAATCGTAAAGGTGGAAAAATATGACGAAGAAGGTATCTTGTGTGAAACCTGCAAGAAAAATGGTAGAGAGATTGAGATAGTCACAATAATAATTTCCTCCTCCTCTTTATCTTCATATTCACCTTCGTCTTTATCTTCTGAAGATGATAATATCATTTATCAAATTCCACTCTCACAATTAGGTATAGAATTATTATTAGAACAAGCAGAAGAAGTAGAAGAAGAACATCCAGAATTAAAGACACAAAATAAAGTATCTTAAATTCATTATAACGAAAAAGATGACAAGTTTTACATTGGGAAATAATTATAACAATCATTCAATGATAATATGGCTAACATTGTTCATCGATTTTTAAATATTTTAGAAATAAAACAATACATGCTGCTCTTAGCAGCAAAAATGATTTCCATATTCATGGCCTTCTACAAAACTAAGGCATTTGTCATACTGATTCTCCTAAAAAGGAAGGCTATGATAGCAATAATAATTAACACTGTTAATCAAATACTATATAACATGATTTTCAAATTTCTGTATCCTTATATCTCTGTCAAAGTCAAGGTAGAATGGAAACCAAGACCATAGTCTTCTTCTAGTTGTAGATATTAAATTGGGTTTCTCCTAATAGTAGAAGAGAACAAAGGTTTCTTTTACAAAATATTCTAATATTACTACTATTTATTATGAGTAATGCAAATGAAATACCTAAATTTCATAATCATAGTAACGGTTATTGCAATTTTAGCAGGAACCTTAGTCGCTAATAATAACAATGCATTTGCTCAAAATTTAACTATAAATGCATCATCTGGAATAACTCAATCTGCTAATAATGAAACATATAGTTCAGTTGAAAAGGATAAATCTTCATTAAATAATTATCAAAAATCACAAACTTTTACTCACGGAATAGTAGTCAAAATTGATAATATAGGATATTATTTTGATGGTCCAGCAGATGGTGCCAATGGTACAAAAGATGCACCAGGTCACTACTGGTGGCAAGATGCACCTACTCATCTTTACGGACTTCATTACAATATTGGTCCATTTGGTGAAGAACAGTGGTGGTCGTCTGATGTAAAAGATAATGAATTACTATATGTAGTTGATGTTATAATTGCTCCTTGGACAAATAAAACTGCTTATGAATTTGCTAAACAAGGATATGTTCACTATCATGAACTAGTAAGAACAGACAATGGTGAAAAACATCCTGAACTGGTTGCTTGGTTCAAACATGTAGCAGTACCTGCAGGATTTATACTGGATAAAGGACCTATGCCAGAAGATAAACACATAGTCGCTGCAGGAATTGATTATAGATTCTTAAACAACTACTTTATACCATATAACCCAAAAGTAGCCCATGGTCACTCTGAATAAAACATATAAAATAAGAAATTTCTTCCTTTTTATTTATTTAAAGTGAATATAATATCAATTTTTAAATATTATGTCTTTATTACCATAAATTAGACTCTTATTGTGTATCATTATCGGCATTAACTTTGAAGAAATAAATGTAACTTTACAAATACTGCATCAACCATGTGAAGCACCTCGTTCATCAATCTTTATTTCTACTGTTCCATCATACTTTGGTTTTACTGCTAATTGTGCTGGTGTATATATCAAATGTTCTTTTGTAAATGACGATAATTCAAAATCATTAG
>DASSVK010000117.1:0-3421 GCA_035706205.1 Nitrososphaeraceae archaeon
TCAGTGCTTGGATTACACATTTTATTTCAGAGGAAAAAAATATATTTATCACTAAAAATTTATTCGAGTTTTTTATGTATAGAATAGGTAAAATATTTGGTATACAATATAATGAAACATAATATTTCAAAGCAAACAGAATAATGGCTTCAAATATTATCTACATTCACTATTTGAGAAAAATTTGATGGAAAGTTTCAACAATAACCAATAGTACTTCAATAACATTAGAATCGAAACGTCTGATGATTACTCTATCCATATAATCAAAAAGAATTAATATAGATGCAAAATTTATTATACATTAACATAATTGGATAGGATCTTTGTTTCTATTTATAATTATATTCTATAACAACAAGAAATAAGAGTTTGAGATTAGGTTAAAGAATCATATAGTAAAAATAAGAATTAAATCACAATTTAAATTAAAATGCAACAATAAATGTCATATCATCAAAAATAACAGAATTCATATGAAACTTAAAATATTGTGAATATATAAGGAGAAAGAGTAATTGAGAAATATATTACTAGTTATGATATTATATTCATTGATAATCAAAAAAAAGTAAATTATGTTTTAATGCTAAATTAAGACCAAAAACATATTATTGATTACATCATTTATTGACTACATACAAAAAGACATACAAAGAAAAAGTTAATCATAAGATTGTATATATATACTAAGATTGTATATATAATTATATGAGCGAGTTTGCCTTCTTTAGATTTATTAGTTATAACTGGCTTACTGAGGAAGAAAAAAAAAGAAAAAATGAAATAATTCAAATAACAGAAGAAGTTCTTGATTCTAAAGGAATAGAGTGTGACGCTCGAATTAGTAAATTATCTGAAGAGCAATTAAAGGAAATTCTTGAAGAAGTTAGAGCTAAAATTAAAAAGAAAAAGAAAAAAAATAATATGACAATAGAAGCGGAATCTGATTTAATTGTTAAAAACTAGGGAATAGAATTAAAAATGAAACTAGCAGAAAATGAAATTCCTTCATGGCCTTTGATAACAGGTATTGCAGTAATTGCTTTTGGAACAATATTGCTGGCATTTAGAGCAAATGTATTGTTATCGCTTGTATTCATTATTTTAGGTACGATACTTATTTTATCATGGTATATATTATATACAAAGAAAAAGGTAGAAATTTCTCATAAATTTGGTACAGATTGTATTTGTCAAATTTGTAGTCATGACAAACCTTTAGTTTGTGTCAAAGAAAAGTGCAAATGTTGTACAATTATGAAAGAGAATGAGGTAATAGGACATTCAAATAACCCTTTACAATGATTTTAGGATTATAATTAATAAATTTAGTTGTAAGTTACTTTATAGTTAAATAGGCTAATAGTTTTTTTCATTATTAATATAAAGATACAGTCGCTTGATTGAAGAAAAAAGGATTAATTAATATATTTTATTTCTATATCTTTATGTGGACATATATCAATAATTTCTTTTGCCAATTTAGATATATCTTCATTTTCAGTCTTGTTTGAAATCTCGATAATGGTTTTAGCGTCAGGAAAATAAACTGATTTGGTATTTAGATCTCCTTCTCCATCTTCCATATTGAAAATATATCGCTCTCCATTTTTAGTTATAGGATTCCAACTCCTTAACAATATACCTTGTTTTTCTATATTTTCATTAGTAGTTTTATCATAAACTTTTGTATGCATAAAAAGCTTGAAAAAAGTATTATTTGTATTATAGAGGTATTTTAAAGTATAGTTATTATAATTAATTTTGGATTTTAATTCCTCTTTTTCCATTTCATCAACTTGTGTTTCTTTATTTTTTAATTTGGGATGTAGCATTATTTTATATTATTCTCCTAAGATATAACGTTAATAGTATAATTATCTATCTCTAATTTAATCCTTTTTTAGCCATTTTAAAGAGATTTAATCTAAGAATGACAGTTTCTTTATATAGATTCTTATGACCATAGAAAATTTCAATCTCTTACAAATAGATATAAAAAGTCAATAGGAAAAGAATTTAGGTATTATTATCAATAATATCTTTGTATATTAATTATATTACTGTCCTATAAAAAGTAATAAATTTATTAACATTACACTGTTATAATAAAACAAATTTTAATTATTATAATAGAGTCAAGAAAAATGTAAATTAACTAGATGATAATATTTTTGCTGCTGTAGTAATCATAAAATTAAGAGATGAAGAAATTTGAGATAATTTATCTTGCTCGTAGGCTAATGAAGATATACCTCTTCCTCTATTTTTAATTGTTTTGATATAATTATCAATAAGGAAATCTTCGACATATTGACACAGAGAACCACTTATAATAACTCCACTTATCATTCCTATACACCTATTTCCTAGTGAAAGAATGCTACCATGTTGCTCATAATGAAATTCAACCATTTTTTCTCCTTTTTCTTTTCTTAATATGTTCTTTGCAACATTCATAGCTTGTCTTACAGCAAATTGTGCTAATTGTGGGGATATCTGTCCATTATCAAGTGTAAAAGCAGAGATATCACCTACTGCAAATGCATTATTATATTCCTCAATTTGAGATAATTTATTTACAATAATTCTATTTGACCTCGTTTTCTTAATCTGAGGTATTATTTGTATATCAACTCCTTTTACTCCAGCAGTCCAAATTGGCAAAGAATTCTCGATAACGGTTCCATCACCTAATAAAACAGAAGATGGATAAACTTCTTGGATTGGATTATTTGTAATTAGATTTATGTTATTGTTTATAAGAAAATTTTTTATATTCTTAACTAGTTTTGAATTCCATCCAGGGAGAATATTAGGTTGAGCTTCAACTATAGTTATTTTTTTTGCGTTTTCTTTTGATGTTTCACTAAGAGCACCTGCTAAACTAACTCCTGTTGCTCCTCCTCCACAAATTATAATATTGGATTCATTCAAATTTTGTATTTTCTTTTGTAACTTTATTGCATCATCTAATGATCTAAAAGATTGAGAGTATTCTTTTGCTCCTTTTATTCCAAAGAAAGCATTGGAAGAACCCAATGCAATTATAACATAGTCAAAATCATATTCTTTATTATTTGCTGTAAAAATATTCTGTTTTTCGAAGTTTACTCCCACTACTAACTCCTTATGAAATTTTATGTCATCCTTCATCAAATCATGTATAGAAAATGAAATATCCTTTGGTTTTTTTATACTAGCTGAAACTAAATGTATTTGTTGTAAAAGTTGATGATAAGAATTTTGGTCAAAAATACTTATTTCATATTTACTCTTATTATCATAATCTGCTAACAAATTAGCAGCACAAAATAGTCCTGCATAACCAGAACCTAATATACAAACTTTTTTCATTAAAATTTTCATCTGTTTTAAAGAATTATAATCCTTTGGATGTCAAAAATATCCATATGTA
>DASSVK010000118.1:0-60505 GCA_035706205.1 Nitrososphaeraceae archaeon
TTATTTTGAATTATGGTATTGGATAAATATTTGTGTATTATTATTAAATAATTTAAGTATTTATTTATTACAAAATCAATAAGTTCTAAATCTATGAAATATAAAAGTATCAATAACAATAGGTAAAATATCACAGAATTATCTAAAAACTATAAAAGATACTTTCGTCAAAAATTATTGAAAAATATCAATTACTGCTGAAATGCATTGTTGAATACAAATTTTATTTTCTTGGACTAGATTGTCCAGTTACTATGTAATAGACCGAGTCTCCAATATAGCAAGCATGATCTGCTATTCGTTCTAGGTACCGCAATATCAATAATGCAGATATTGCACACTGTGGATCTTTGAGAGGGTGATCGCTAGAGTCTATTTTTGGAGTAATTAAATCTCTTAGATAATTTCTGTATAATGCATCTACCGAATTGTCCATATTATATAGTTTTGAAACAGTTTCTTTTTCTCTAGTTTTTAATGTATTTATACTTAATCTTATCATTTCACGGGCTAAATTTGAAGCCTCCATGACCAGAGATTTGTCACATTTGTTAAACGATCCCATCGTTTCTAATACTTCTAAAATATCATAAGCATATCTTCCGAATCTAGAAAAACCATAAGCAATTTCCATACATGACCTAATATATCTTAGATCGGTTGCAACAGGCTGATAGCGGATAATTAATTCTGTTGCTAGATCAGTTACTTTTGATTGAGATACTTTAAGTTTCTCTGACCATTCAAATATTTGTTTTTTTTTAGCAATACCTTTTTCATACAATTCAATAGCATTAAGAACACACATTTCAGAAAGTTCTGCCATATCCATTATTATTTCTGTTAAACGTTCTAATCCTGAGTCGATTAATCTTGTCAATATATAGTAAATTATTGTACTACTACAAAGATATAAATTAAAAGAATATAATGATATTTATTATATATTATTTTATTTAAAATCAATAATACTACAAATTTTTCAGATATATGTAAATAATTTTCTTCTATTTTGATATGAAAGAATTTCTTTTTTAGCTTATATTATTAGTTAATAAAAGTTAAACATGTAAATAAAATAATCTAATTAATATTATATATCTTTTTTACAAGAAATATATAGATATTTAATACCATTCTTAATCTTTTCTTTACCTAACTATCAATAAATATTACAAAAAAATAAATAAAAAATTTTCTTGAAAATCCCTTTTAATGAGATAAGATTAAAAAAGGATTATTTTAGAATTGGATTTCCTTTATATGTCAATAATTTTAATATTTCTTGGTTTAATTTAATTACCTCGTCAGGTAAAGGAACATAACCCAAATCTGGTGCAAAAGTTTGCCCATCTGTAATTGCCCATGATATAAAGTCTACCATATCTTTAGCTTTTGTTTCATCTATAGAAGGATTTGTACTTAAATCCTTGTAAAGTAGCAGATATGAAAAACTAGCTATTGGATAAGAATCCTTTCCTGGCGCATTTACTACTGAAATATCTTTCCATGACGCATCCCCCTTTGGAAGAGAAGGTGCAAAAGAAGATACTGCAGCAGCGGTTGAATCAAGAGATGGTTTTATAAAGTTACTTTCTTTATTTTGAATATTCGCAAATTTTGTATCTGTAGTTAGCGCATATGCTAATTCAATATATCCAATTGAATTAGGAGTACTCTTTATAGATCCACTAACTCCTTCATTTCCAGGAGCACCTATACCAGTAGGCCATTGAATTGATTTCCCTTTGCCAATATCTTTTTCCCATTTAGAACTAACGTTTGCTAAATAATCTGTAAAAACGAATGTAGTTCCAGATCCATCTGACCTATGTACAGTTATAATGTTCTCTGAAGGTAATTGTAATTCTGGATTAATTTCTTTTATTTTAGGATCATCCCATTTAGTTATTTTTCCCATAAATATATCGGCTATAATGGGACCAGTTAGCTTTAATTCTGCATCTTCTATTTGTGGTAAATTATATGCAATTACTACAGAACCAATAGTTTCTGGAATATGTACTGCACCTTTAGCCTTTTTCTCCTCTTCTTCATTTAATGGTGCATCAGTAGCTCCAAAATCTACTGTTTTCTCAGTAAATTGCTTTATTCCTCCACCACTACCGATAGACTGATAATTAATATTTACATCAGGCTTGACATTTTGATATTCAACTCTCCAAGTATCTACTAAAGGAAATGGAAAAGTTGCACCTGCACCATTAATAGTAGTTTGTGCAAAAGTTTGTTCTACTATTGATGGAATATTTGCTGTAAAGAATATACCAGCTATAAACCATATCCATATTTTTTGGTTATTTCTCATAGTTCATGTACATACTACTTTAATTAATCTATTGATATAATATTTGGTATAGATCTATAGTCAACTACATAAAATATAATATATTATTTTTAAAATAAATATATTATATATTTATCCATTCCCATGGAAATACAATCCATTTATTATGATTCAAAATTTCTCCAATTATTATTTTGCTATTATTATCAGTAATTCTGTATCTACTTACAAGACATGCATAATCATATTCAAAGCTGTCAAAAAATTTATTTACAGTTAAAAAAGTTTTTCCCGTATCATAAATATCATCTATCATTAAATATTTTTTATTTCTAGGGAAATTACTAGAAGTAAATATTTGATTCCTTTTAACAGAAATAAAATCAATATCGTTGATATTTAATTCCCTTGAAATTAATTTTGCTGGAATTATGCCGCCATTTTTTATACCAATAATTAGATCATATTCCTTGTTATATTCTTTTATTTTTAAGGAAGTTTTTTTTACAAGATTTTTAATATCATTCCAATTTAAATAATCCTTCTTTTTTTGATTTAAATCAGTCATTAGTAACACAGATTCTTTCAAACAATTATTAAAATATTAAAAATTTATATTTAATTATATGTATATTAACCATTTTTCACTATATTTGTGATTCCCTTTTGTAGCTTTTTCAAATAATATCTTGATTCTTTTTGTCAATGTTCCGGTTTTTCCATTTCCTATGATTCTATTATCAATTTCACCGACTGATTTTATTTCTGCAGCTGTACCTGTTAAAAAAATTTCATCTGCCAAATACAATTCATCTTTGGATATATCACGTATTTCTGTAGGAATATCATTTTCTTTTGCCAATTCTAATACTGTGTCACGTGTTATTCCTTCAAGAGCGCCAGATGAAATTGGAGGAGTTATTAATTTGTTATTTTTTATAATAAATATATTCTCTGCACTTGCTTCTACTACTTTTCCTGCAGTATTTAACATTATAGCTTCATCAAATCCCGCTTTAATTGCTTCAATTCTAGATAAGCCTGAATTAGCATAATTAGCTGTAGCTTTTGCATGAACCGGCATAGTTCGCCCATCTATTCTCATCCAACCTGATACCATTAATCTTACTCCTTGTTCATCGTCATTTTCTTTTTTTAGATATTCATCCCATTTCCAAACAGCTATTGAGACTGAAACTTTATTATTTAATGGATAAACTCCCATTTTTCCATGACCGAAATAAACTAAAGGTCTAATGTAACATTCATCTACTAATCCATTTTTTTTAATTGTATTAATTATTGCATCTTCTAATTCTTTCTTTGAATATTCGATATTCATAAAATATATTTTTGCACTATTAAATAATCTCTGTAAATGATCTTCTAATCTAAATATTGCTAATCCTTTTTGGGTTTTATAACATCTTATTCCTTCAAATACAGCAATACCATAATGTAAAGAATGTGTTAAAATATGTATTTTAGCATTCTGACTTTCATAAAAAAGACCATCGATCCAAATAATGTTTTTCTCTTCCATTTACTTTTTCATCTTTTTTAATAATATCGAGTTAATTGTTATTTTTGCTGTCAGTGATTTTTAAATCGGTTTTATTTCTTTGTAAATGTATTGCTTTTATAGCATTTGCAACATTATTATCTATGTCGTCTACTATTATAATAATTCTAGATGTCTCTTCTTGTGCATCTAAATTCAATATATTTATATTATAATCACCGACAGTTCTACTTGCAGTAGAAACAATATTTGGCATTTTCCACATCATATCTCCAATTAATGTGACTACACCTTTTCCATAAGCAAATTCAACTTTTGGATAAAAAGCCTTAAAAAGACGCTCATGACGTTTGACATAGTCTGCATCAAGAAATAATAGCCTTGTAATCTCTGTATCATCAACTTTATATGGTGATAATTTTAAGAAATTATAGTATTGTTTATCTTTTTCAAGTGATGCAATTAAATAGGAAGCAGCAATACTTTCCATTCTAACAATCGCACAATTTCTTTTCCCTGTTACAATTTTAATTAATGAACTATCATCATTTTCTACGCTACTATCTAGAAAGTCTTTTTTTCTATTATTAATCAAGGATTTCTCAATTATAGTAATATCAGAAGGATTTAGTATTGAAGTAATTACTATAGGGATATCCAGATTATTGTCATCAATTTCTTTAATTGCAATAGGATCCAAAATCTTCATTCCAAACATTCCAGCTAATCTTGCCTCATTATATGATAAATACCGTATAGATTCTAATCCTTCTTTTACTATTTTTGGATCTGCGCTTAGTACAACGTTATCTTTTTCGAAATCTATTTGTGTCTTGAATTCGTCATATAGTATTATTGCAATATCTGCAGCAGTTCTATCAGATCCTCCTCTTTCATATGTTGTTTCAAGGCCATCAATTGTTTTTCCAATAAATCCTCCTATAGATATTACTTCATTTTCTTCTAGTAAGTGAAGAAAGTGTTTTTTATGTTCTTTTGACTCCTCTAACATAAAATTAGCTGCTTCAAAATTGTCATCAGTAATGATCGGCCATTTATCAATATTTACATGATCTGATTTTAATCCGTTACTTCTTAGTATATAATCCATAAGATAGGACATGGTAATTTCTCCGCCATATGCAAGGACCCTTGATCTAGTAACATCAATGAACCTTTTATTTTCAGCTACATTATTTAAAGAAGTAATAACATAATTATAAAATTTCTGAAGATGATATTCAAATTCTTCAAGATATTTTTGAGAAGTATATTTTTTGGCTATATTTAGATATGTTTCAAAAAAAATGCTTGAATCTACTTTTTCACCGGAGGCATATTTTCTACCAATATTTATTGCAATATCTGTCATAGATTTTACTTTTCCTTCATATTCCATTACAGGTGCAGAAAAAACAGCTACAATTTTTTTCCCTTCTGTTCTCATAGTCTTTATTCTTTCAATCACAGTAGGTATTTGATCACCATTCTGGCCAATAGTACTTCCTCCAAATTTTGCAATAATTACTTTAGTCATCTTCAATTATACCTATCATTAATGTAATTTCTGTTATATTATTAATGTATATGAGATTTAAATAAAATCTGATATGATCTTAGCTGCTGTTTTTGCCCCATTTTTCATATTATTTTTTCCTCCTATATGATAGTTTGAACTAAGTTTTTCTTCAATCAATTTATCTAATCTAAAAATATCCTTATATTCAAAGCCTAATCTTTTGGCACCCTCTTCTTGTTCAAAATGATTTTTAAGAGGTATAAATATTCCTGGAATGTTATATACTATCGATTCATCCATTGTAGATCTTCCAGCTAATGATATTACTAGATCTGAAGCATAAATATATTCATGTAAGTTAGGTACATATCCCAATAATTGAAAATCTGCAGATGGATTTATTTGTAGGGTAGGTCCAGCTACAATAATAAGGTCTATATCTAATTTTGTTTTTAATCTTCTAAAAGAGTCAATAACTTTTTCTATTAAATATTTTCCAGCTTCAGTTCCACCAACACTTACAACAATTGTTTTTTTAGTAAAATTAAATCTTTTACGTAATGTTTCTCTACTTTCAAGAATTTCTCTTACAATTGGTCCCACATATCTAAAATTTTCTGTATCATATCCATAATCTGGTATTATTACACAATTACATTGCTTTATGAGTCGGCATAATTTCTTGTTCAAATTCTTTTCTATTATAGATGTTATACCTTTGGTGAAACTAGTGTTAACTATATCTGTAATTAGAATTCTTCTTATCTTTTTTTCTTCTGCTATTGAAATTGATGCGAAATCTTCATCACTGACTATAATTTTTTCAATATTCTCATCTATAATTTTTTTTGCAATTTCTTTACATTTTTTATAATATGACAAATACTTTATCAACCATATAAATGAATGATCTACTTTTCCAGATTCAACTTTAAATCCAGGTGGATCATATAGATTAAAGGCTTTCAGTCCAAAACCTGTTAAAAATGTATATGCAGCAGAACCCGTAACAAAATTTATTTTACTATCTTTTTTAAACTTTAAATTCTGAATTATTGCTACATCTCTTGTTGCATGACCAAGACCTATAGGACTTGTAAAAAAAAGCATCTATATATCTATAAGTTTGTTCCCTTCTTTTTGTATTTTGCTGTTAAAATTTAATTTATCTAATCATTTTTAATTTTAATTTTAATCTTATAAATTTTTAATTATTATATGATAAGTTTTGATAGTAGATAATTGTTATGAATTGTGTAAAAATTTAGCTTTATAATGCTGCCAGAATATAATTATATTAATTGGTTAATAATCTAATATCTTATATCATAGAGAATATTACAAGAAAATGTATAATTAGTATATTATTAGTCACTTTAAAAGTAAGTATATGTGCTACTAAAGATACGAATATTTTACACAGATATTAAATAATAATAAAGTTAATAAAATTTATTATCATAATAGGATCCAAATATAATCTTTCTTATATTCAAAATACTATGAGAATATTTAATTCTTTTTTATAATACTTTTTCATTTTAGCAAGATATAATATTTCTAATGAAATTATTATTGGAAAAATTTGTATATTTTTATAAATTGAAATTGTATTATTAAATACATAATGTTTATTTAAGAATTCCGAAAGCGCTATATTGTACGATAGTATTCAAACCAATCATTTATCATGTCTAATAAAAATAAAAAGAATAATAAAAATGATGACGATAAAAAGAAAAAGAGTTATTTTGATGTAACAAGAAAAAGAAGGAGTAAAAGTATAAAAACAGTTATTCTTCCTATTATAGCTATAATTGCTATTATTGCTGTAATTTCAATATATTTTTATTCTCCAAATCTTTCGCCTTCTGGTTTTGGAGCTTTAGGTTCTGCCCATACACATGCTGCATTTTTAGTTAAAGTAAATGGCGAGAATATCGATTTTAGTAAACCACAATATCAAGTAAAATCTGATTTTCTCCATGTTGAGAATGGAGATGGTACTACTTTACATAGACATGCAACAAATGTTACTTTTTCTGAATTTCTAAAAAGTGTCGAAATGGATTTAGATGAAGAAAATAACTGTCTAGTCTTTACTAATGGGACACAATATTGCAATAATAATGATAATCAACTAAGAACATTTGTCAATGGAAATTCAACTTCAGCTGAGTCTATTTCAAATTATATTATTAATGATGACGATCGTTTGTTAGTTATTTTTGGAAATGAAACCCAAGAACAGCTTACTGAGGCATTAGACGAAGTAAATAAGATTAAAATTCAATACACATAAATTTTTCTTTTTATCTATTCATTTATTTTTTAGTATTTTAGAGGGAATATATATGTGACTAATAATTCTACCTATCTATAATTAATTAATTCTTTATAGTATTTCCTACTAAATATACAAATATATCATCCAGTGTTATAGGTGATATATTAAAGGATACGTTATTTTTTATAGCTAGATCGGATAATTCTTCTATATGTGATTTAAATGTGAATAATCTAATAATATCCGTACCTATTTCTACTACATTTCCATATCTTTTCAATATTTCAATATCTGGAATTTTTTTAGATATATCCATACGAATATTTTGAGGAATAATTTTTCGTAACTCATTAATATTTCCCTCTTTTACAATTTTACCATTATCTATTATAACTATTTTATCAGATAATATTTCTGCTTCATCCATATAATGAGTTGTAAGTAATATAGTTTTGCCTTCTTTTTTTAAATCTTGTATTAAAGTCCAAACTTGACGCCTTGAAACAGGATCAAGACCTATAGTAGGTTCATCTAGAAATAATAAATCTGCATCAACAGCTGTAGCCATTGCTACCAAAATCTTTTGTTTCATTCCACCAGACAAATTCATTGCAGGTCTATCTTTTACTTTGAGCAATTCAAATCTTTGTAATATTGTTTCAGTTTTTATTTTTGCAATATACTTATCTTCTCCTCTAATCTTAAGCCAATTATAAACATGATCCCAAGGAGTAAGTGCTCGTAATGGTCTTCCTTCTTGAGGGACAACAGAAATAAATTTCCTTATATTTTCTGCTTGCCTTATTACATCATAACCTAACACTTTTAACGTTCCTGATGTTGGTAGTAATTGAGTTGCACAGATTCTTACAAACGTAGTTTTACCTGCGCCATTTCTTCCTAATAATGTAAAAATTTGTCCTTGATCAATCTTTAATGATATGTTATCTAAAGCTGGCAAGCTAGTTCCTTTATAAATTTTTGATAAATTATATGCTTCAATTGCCAGCAATTGTTTAGTATTCATTTTTAATCAATATATTATTATTTATTAATGAATTCAAATAATCTAAATAATAGTATCTTGTCTTAAACCTTATGGTAGAATTTACAGATATGAAAGGTCAAGAATTAGTAGATATTAAAGAAACAGAAGATAAAATTGAATTATTTTTTAAAAATAATAAATATATTATTCAAATCATTGATGGAAAATTCACGATAACACAAACAACTTAATTTTTATCATTTGAGATTATTATATCTATAATAGTATTTTGTCAAATAAAATTAACATAAACATTATTCTTAAAGATATTAATCCAAATAATGATCTATGAACAATTTCAATTTTATAAATCAATTCAATAAGAAATCTATTCTATTTTTTGTATTGGTATTTATGTCATTAACTTATTTTTTTTCCTACTCCATTTTAGAAGATAAAAATAATTTAATTAAAGACTCTTATGGTATTATACAAAAGTTTCCTATCGAAATAGATTATGCTCATTTTATATCTCCTTTAAATCAAGATAATCAAGTAAAAGTACTGCTAAAACCTCTTACTATAAATCATGCTACTATATCAAATAACAACAACAATAATAATAATAATCAATCTATGAATGCTGTAATGAAAGTGTATTCTACAAACGGAACATTAATAAAAACAACTTCCTTCCCAACTGGTTTTAATTATAATGGTTCAGAATCTATCAAACTTGCTACTAATATTGCAGATAAATCTATTGAAACAGTTACAGCAGTTATACAATTAACTAATTTAGAAAAAACACAGCCATTATCAGATCCAATAACAATCAGACTTAGTCTTGGGCAGATTATAGATAAATGAAATTCATGAATAGTTATGTTTTAAAAGTATTCCAATAGGTTCATATTAATTATTTTATAATATTGTTAGATCGTGGGAATTTACAAATACGCATTCTATAAAAGTCCAAATATTGGAATTTTTGTAAAATGTAATGATAGTTTTATAATACTTCCATTAGGATTTGCTTCAACAAAAACTACTATCTTATCAAAATATTTAGAAGTTACAGATCATATTTATGTTTCAATTGCTGATACACGATTATTAGGACCAATGATGGTTATGAATAATAATGGAATATTGGTTTCTTATATTACTTCAGATGAAGAGATCGCTGTATTAAAAGAGAAAAGTCACTTAAATGTTGAGCGCTTAAAAACTAAGTATACTGCAATAGGTAATTTAATAGCTACAAATGATCATGGAGCGATAGTTTCTCCATTATGTAATGATGTAAAATCTCAGATAAAAGATATTTTGGGAGTATCTGTTATCTCTATGAGTATTTCTGGATTTATTCAAACCGGAGTAATGATAGTTGCAACAAATAAGGGAGCTGCAGCTTATCCTGACATATCAGATGAAGAAATAAAGACAATTTCTGATATATTACATGTTAATGTAGAACCAGTAACAATTAATGGCGGAATTCCTTATTTATCATCGGGTATTATTGCTAATTCTAAATCAGTTGTAGTTGGAAATATGACTAGTGGTCCTGAATTAATAATGTTAAGTAGAGCTTTTAATGTTTGAGTATATTTCATAATTTTCTTTAACTCTTTCCAATTATAATTATTTTTTAATGAAAAATTTATTACTTCACTCTGAAATTCTTATAATAGAAAGCGGGAGTTGCCAAGCATGGTCAAAGGCGTGAGATCAGAGCAAGTCTGACATGATGCTCAGAAGTTTAGCATTTGACTAAGATACCTCATCTCTTAGGGGTTCGTGGGTTCAAATCCCACCTTCCGCATATCATAATAATATAAAAATTTTTTTCTTTCTCTAATATGATTTAGAATTCGGAAGTTTGAAATTAGGGACTATAATATAGAACAAAATATTAAAAATAGTAATAAGATTTATTATCTTTTTTATAAAAATCCTATATTATTAAATAGAATATAAATAAATTTTATATAACTCTTTTAAATTACAACAGACAGAGATATATAGTTGTAAAATTAAAAAAGGAATCAGCGGGGTGGGGAAGCCAGATATATAATAGGCAAAGTTATCCCGGCGGGCTCATAACCCGCAGAGCGGTTTCTACCAAGTAAATATTTTTACGGTAGCCGTAAGTTCAAATCAACCCCCCGCTATTTATTTAAATTATCTAAATTTACCAAACCATTTTGGATACAATTTAACATTTCCAGATTCGAAGAATTTTGTCTTTTCCTTTCCATATCTATGGAAAGGTTTAGTTAAATGTCTATGTGCTTTCAATGTAGGAATGTATAATCCTTCTTGAATTAATCTTGTTTTTAATAATGGTATTTTTTTATTAGTTTTATCGACTCTTTTGCATTTTTTACATTGATATCCTTTATTTTTTCCTTCTGATTTCATTCTCTTTCTGCAATCTTTACAAATTGGATTAACGATATTATAAATTTGTACTAATTGATGGATAAAAATATATTCAATATTTAATACCTTCGGATGTTTTGATGTAGCTTTTCTAACACCAAATCCAATTTCTATTTGATCTCCTTTATACAACTGTGACGCAATTTTAGTTAGCCCTGTTGGTTCATATACTGCTGCCCAACAAGTATTTTTTGAATCGTCTTCAACTGTAAATAATACATGTCCTCCTTGAATAACTTGTGGGTTTGTTAATATTACACATCGAGAGTATCCTGCATTAAAAGATTTTATCATAGATAATTTCAGTTCATTTTGTAAATGCATTCCAGTTCCTTGATTGGAACGATAAATCATATATCCTTCTAGTTCTTCATTGATATTCAAAATTTTCAAACTATTATATAATACTTGAGGATCTTCTCCTCTAATTCCACAAAATACAGGATCAGGTCCATGTGGTAATATTAGAATTCGTTTATTTATGTGATCATAGCTATTGAATGTAGATGGGAATGTTGTATCATGGAGATGCATAACATTTATTGGATCAATTATTCTATTAGTTCCACAATTTTTAATTTTTCTATATGCTAATATCTCAAATGTATGATCTGAAGTTAATAAACATCCGATGGCAGCCATAGCCCCAACTAATCCTTGACCATTTCCAAAACCAAAGTATTTTAAATTATTATATTTCTGTGCCATTTTTGTTGCTTTTTGTTTACTCAGTATATCAAACATTGCCAGTCTATTAAATTCCTTAATTTCAGCAGGTATCTCTTTACTTTGCAAACAAACTAATCCTGGGTTAGCACCTTTACCAATTGCAGAATTCTTTTCTATCTCATTTTTTATAAAATCAAAAATATTTTCAATATCGTTATCTTTAGTCATTATAATTCTTAAACAAACGGCTCCATTTCCACGAGTTTTCCAGGGAATATTTGGATTTAATCTTATTAAGAGAGGATAATCTAAAAATTTCATATTTTTTTTGTTAAGATAAGAAACAATTTTGAAAGCTAAATGAGTAGTACATCTTCCAAATTTCGAGTCAGTATCATCGAAACCAATATGCAAAATATTATTTTCATTTGTATTTGTACTCATCAATATTTCTAAATAATTATTAAAGCACACATTAAATAAATTTAATTTCTATTTTAAAATATTAGAAGAAAAAATTATAAATTATATTATTTATTATTGTAGGTTACTTTTTTATATTCAATATAAAAATAAAAAGATACCATGCAATTTAAATTATTGGAGGATCTTGATTTTACAAAACGTGGCGGATTATTACCAGTAATAGTTCAAGATAAAATGACCAAAGATATTCTTATGCTTGCATATGTTAATAGAGACGCTCTTGAGATTACTGTTAAAACTGGTAATGCATGGTTTTGGAGTACAACTCATAAAAAATTATGGATGAAAGGTGAAGAATCAGGTAATATTCAACCAGTAGAGGAAATTTTAGTTGATTGTGATGCTGATGCATTGATATATATTGTAAATTCTACTAAACCTGCGTGTCATACTGGAAATATATCTTGTTTTCATAATATATTAAAAAATAAAAATTTTTAAAAAATAGATTATATTTAATAATATTTTTATATAACTAATATATATGAGCATATTATTAGATGATATAGTTTTAATATTATATTTTTTTTATAATCTAAAATTATAGTGATACTAAATTTATGTTTAGAGAACCTTATTTACAATGTATTTTAACTGCATTATTATAAATGGGAATAATACAGTCTTTAATATGCAGAGAATGCAAAAAAGAATATGAACCTCAGTTTAGATACATTTGTGAAGAATGTTTTGGACCTCTTGATGTTACCTATATCTATCCAAATAATATAAAAAAAGAAATATTTGAATCTAGAAAAGAAAAAACTTATTGGAGATACTTTGAACTATTACCAGTAAGAGATAAAAACAATATAGTTAGCATTAATGCAGGTTTTACTCCTTTACAAAAATCTACTAATCTTAGTAAAGATTTGCAATTAAAATCTTTACATATTAAAAATGATTCTGTTAATCCAACCTTTTCTTTCAAAGATAGACCTGCCGGTGTTGCTGTATCTAGGGCAAAAGAGATTAATCTACAAGCTGTAGGATGTGCTTCAACGGGAAATCTTGCATCTGCTACTGCTGCTCATGCTGCTGTGGCTAGACTTCCTTGCTATATATTTGCACCTGCTGATCTTGAACATGTAAAAATATCTCAGGCATTAGCTTATGGTGCAGAATTTGTTGCTGTAGATGGAACTTATGATGATGCTAATAGGGTAGCATCTGTAATTGGCGACTCAAAAGGAATAGGTATTGTGAATATTAATATGAGACCATATTATGTTGAAGGCTCTAAAACACTTGCTTATGAGGTAGCAGAGCAACTTAATTGGCAAATACCTGATTATCTAATAATTCCTGTTGGTAGTGGTGCAATGCTAAATGCAATTTGTAAAGGCTTTGAGGAATTACAGGAAATAGGATTGGTTAATGATGTTTCCAATTTAAAGATTATTGCTGCACAACCTCATGGATGCTCACCAATAGTAGATGCATTTAAATCAAATAGCAATGAGATATTTCCTGTAGAAAAACCTGATACTATTGCAAAAAGTCTTGCTATAGGAGATCCAGGAGATGGAATTTATGTTTTAAAAAGATTAAAACAATATCATGGTATTGCTGAATCAGCTACAAATCCAGAAATAATTGACGGGATACTTAAATTATCAAAAACGGAAGGAATTTTTACAGAACCAGCTGGAGGTGTATCTGTAGCTGTTCTTCAAAAATTAATTGAAAATGGAAAGATAGACCGAGATGCAAATATAGTTTGTTATGTTACTGGTAATGGCCTCAAATCTACTGAAGCTATAGTAAAAGTACTTCCAAAACCTTCTATTGTTAAACCAGATGTTCAAATGGTTTCTGCAATAATTAGATAATAAAAATAATATGAATAATATATGTGAAATAAAAGTGAAGATATAAATGGCAAAAATTGAATTTGTAATTCCATCTGTTTTAAATAAAGGTTCTGGAGAAAAAAAAATATTATTAGATGCACAAGATTTACAAGATGCCTTTAATAAAGCATCTGATAATTTAGGTGATGACTTTAAACGTAGAGTATTAGACCTTAATGGCAAACCTCGTGCTTTAATAAATATCTATATAAATGGAAAAAATATGCGCTTTAACAAAGAAGGAATGGTAACATCACTTAAAGAAGGGGATTCAATTTATATACTTCCTGCAGTAGCTGGAGGAGCAAATGAGACAAAAATTGAACGTACAGAACTTACTAGTCAAGATCTCCAACGTTATTCTAGACAAATAATGTTAGAAGAAATAGGATTTATTGGAATGGAAAAACTTAGAAACTCCAAAGTTTGTGTTGTTGGAGTAGGCGGAATTGGAAATCCAGTTGTAACCCAATTAAATGCTATGGGTGTTGGAAAAATCCGTATTGTAGATAGAGATGTAATTGAAATATCTAATTTACACAGACAACATCTGTATACTGAACAAGATATTGGAAAAGTCAAAGTTGAAGCAGCAATAGAACATTTGAAAAGAAGAAATACTGATGTAGAGATTGAAGCTCTTCCTATTTCAGTTACTCCCTATACTGCAGAAAATATAGTAAAAGGATTTGATGTTGTAATAGATGCATTGGATAGTATTGATGCAAGATATGCTTTAAATGATGCATGCATTAAGCAACATATTCCACTTATTTATGCAGGTGCTTTAGGTATGCTTGGTTCAGTATGTACAATTCTTCCATATGATTCTGCATGTCTTCGTTGTATATTTCCTGCCTTGTCTGAGGATGATATGCCAACATGTAGTACAGAAGGAGTTCATCCTTCTATTTTGTATCTAGTAGGCGGTATTCAAGTATCTGAAGCAGTGAAAATATTATTGGGACAAAAACCATCGTTGGTAAATACTTTATTATATATTGATCTAAACGAGCTATCATTTGAGCGCATTAAAATGTTTAGACATGATGAATGCCCAGCATGTGGAAAAGAAAAAATAATAATAAAAGAAATACAGCAAGAAAAAGAACATGATCTTATTATTGAAGAACTATGTGGTAGAGATAGAGGTAAAAGAACTTATACAGTAACACCAATAGAAATAACTTCTACAGTTAATTTAAATAAAATAATACAAAATGCAGAATCGTTAGGATATAATGTAAAAACTAGAGGATCTTTGGGAATAACTGTAACCACTAATAATAGTAATCCATCACAACAATTATCGGTAAGTTTTATGACGAGTGGTGCAGCCACTATAGTGGGAGCAAAAGATGAAAATGACGCTCTTTTAATATATAAAGAATTTATAAATTCTAAAATTGCAAATAAAAAATAGGTAATAGTTAACTTTTAATTTAATTTTTTTTAATTCAAAAATTAAGAAATAATAATATTATTATTCTTAATAATAATGGATTTAATTTTTAAAATACTACTTTTACAGCATCTTTTACTTCCTTTGATAATTCTCTATAGCCATTTTTATCTATTATGACTACGTTTATTCCATCTCCTGTGCCAGCATTTCTTCTAATTGCTGCAGCTATTGCCTGCAAAGCTACTTTATATGCTTCATTTACATTCATATTTTCTTTAAATTCACCTTCTAAATAACCATAAGCTACAGGGGATCCACTACCTGTAGAAATAAATTTTTCTTCAGTTAATGATCCAAATAAATCAATATTATAAATTTGACCGGCTCCCTTACCTTCATATCCTGCCATGATAATCTGAACATAATATGGAAAATATCTTTGATTAAACAAAATATTAGAACATAATCTAGCTGCAGATTGAACTGGCATGATTCTTTTGTTAGATATTCTATATATATTGGCATTATATCGCATTGTATCTACAAGATTCTGAGCATCCGCTACACCGCCTGCAATAGTCATTCCTAAATGATTATCTACTTTTTGAATTTTCATTACTCGTCTATCAGCTATAAAAAAACCTGCACTTGCACGGGTATCAGCAGCCAAAACAACACCGTCAGAGCATGAAAGAGCACAAGTAGTTGTTCCTTTTTTAATCTGATTTGCTATGTACTCAGAATATCTATTATCTTGTACGTGCATCTTAATCAAAGATAGTCAATTCAATACTACATAAGTATTTTTTCATTCTTAGTATGTTATATAATTATATTTTACTAATACACAATATATAATATAATGTCAAATACTCTGTTTGAAAAAATTTGGAATAATCATATAGTATATCCTAATTCTAAAAGTATAAATGGGTCAATAAATCCAGATTCCTATTTACTATATATAGATCGGCATTTGATTCATGAAGTTACCTCACCGCAAGCATTTGATGGTCTAAGAACAAACAATAGAAAAGTCAGAAGACCTGATTTGACTTTTGCAACCATGGATCATAATGTTCCAACTACAAATAGAAATCTTCCAATAGTTGATCAAATATCTGCTACACAGATTAATACGCTAATAGAAAATTGTAAAGAATTTGGTATACGATTATTTGATTTGAAAAGTCCTAATCAAGGTATTGTTCATGTAATAGGCCCTGAACTAGGAATAACTCTTCCAGGTACTACTATAGTTTGTGGGGATAGCCATACTTCTACTCACGGAGCTTTTGGAGCCTTTGCTTTCGGAATTGGTACTAGTGAAGTAGAGCATGTACTTGCAACTCAATGTCTATGGCTAACTAAACCAAAAACTATGAAAATAAATTTTATTGATGAACCAAAAAATTTACTTGCAGTATCAGCTAAAGATATTATATTAGCACTCATTCGCAAAATAGGTATTGGAGGAGGTATTGGAGCAGTAGTTGAATACAGCGGCGATATTATAAAGAAATTTTCAATGGAAAAAAGAATGACTATTTGTAACATGTCAATAGAAGCTGGTGCTAGAGCTGGATTAATTGCTCCTGATGATGTAACCTTTGAATACATACGTAATCGAGAATATTCCCCTAAGGGAGAACAATTTGAAAAAATGGTTAGAAATTGGAAAGAAAATTTGAAGACTGATAATAATGCTATTTTCGATAAAAAAGTAGAAGTAAATATATCAGATCTTTCTCCACAAGTGAGTTGGGGAACAAATCCTTCAATGGTTGTTGATGTAACTGGTATAATTCCATATCCAGATGAATATGCTATGGGTAATGAAGGTGAAAAAAAAGCGGCAACTCGAGCGCTTGAATATATGAATTTAAAATCAGGTACTCCAGTTACTGATATATGCATTGATCGAGTGTTTATAGGTTCATGTACAAATTCTAGATTAGAAGATCTACTTGAAGCATCTGTTATTGTCAAAGGAAGAAAAGTTTCACCAAAAGTTCATGCTATGGTTGTACCAGGATCTCAATCAGTCAAGTTACAAGCAGAAAAATTAGGATTAGATAAAATCTTTATAGAAAGTGGATTTGAATGGAGAGACTCTGGATGCAGTATGTGTTTAGGAATGAATCCAGATATTCTTTCCCCCGGTGAAAGATGTGCTAGTACATCAAATCGAAACTTTGAAGGAAGACAAGGAGTTGGAGGTAGGACTCACTTGGTAAGTCCAGTTATGGCTGCAGCAGCGGCGATAGAAGGACATTTTGTAGATGTTAGAGAATGGATATAAATATTCTATATATCCCTAAATCTAAGTATCATGGAACCATTTCAAAATTTTGAAAGTAAAGCAATACCCTTTCCATATGTTAATGTCGATACAGATCAGATAATTCCAAAACAATTTCTTAAATTAATACAAAAAAAAGGATTTGGAAAATACTTGTTTTATGATTGGCGTTATAATAAGAATGGTGAGCCTAAAAAAGAATTTATATTAAATAATCCTGAATATTCTGGATATCGTATTCTTCTTACATTAGATAATTTTGGAAGTGGAAGCTCCAGAGAACATGCAGTATGGGCAATAATGGATTATGGTTTTAGAGCTATCATATCTCCATCATTTGCTGATATTTTCTATAGTAACTGTATAAAGAATGGCGTATTACCAATAGTATTACCAAAAAATGAAATAGAATATATTTTTGATAATCCTAATTATATTATTAAAGTAGATTTAAATAAACAACAGATAGAGTTAAAACCAAATTCAAAAAAATTAAAATTTAAAATAGATCAATCTAAGAAAAAGATGTTATTAGAAGGTTTAGATGAAATTGCAATGACATTGCAATTAGAATCTGATATTTCAGATTATGAAAAAAAGTCATATAACGATTTTAATATGAGAATATTAAACTCATTAAAAAATTATTAATTTAAAAGTCTTATTGTATCTCTGATATTCTAAATATACTCTTTTCTTTGTAATTTATTATCTTGATATTTGAATTGAAAATGTTTTCAATATTTTCTTGACTATAAAAATAGGAAATAATTTGTTTCATAAATTCATTTGCTATGATTGTTATATTTTTATTCTGATTCACTTTTAAAAAAAACTTCATTGCATCAATAAAAGTCAAATAATTTAATGCAAAATTTGAATCATTTTCTACAGATATAATATTTTGGGATGCTGGAAATATATCTGATATCTCGGCAGGAATAATTCCTAAATATGGATTATATGAAAAAACTTCTACATCAGAGAAGCTTTCTTTGATTTTGACAAAATTTTTAGAAGTATAAAATGGATGAATTATTGTTTCGGGGTATAAAATTATAAGTTTATTTTTGTTGTCAATTATATATTTTTTTACCATTTTTCTAAATCTTTTTGCTTCTGGTCTATATTGATCATAGGGTTCATTAAAATAAATGGCTTTGTCTTTATAAACCGGTGTACCGTCTTCTATATATTCAAAGTTTTTAAATAATCTAACAGCCTCCATTAATTTTGGATGATTATGAGCTTTGCTCATTATATATTCCCACAGTCTTCCATCCAATATTGATTGTTTTACCGAATTTACTTCTTTTTTTAAAACATGTAAATTATGTATAGATAATTGAATAATTCGATCAATTTCAGTAGTTTCTAATAATTCAGCTGGAGTAAAAGAATTACAAATTGGACACGAGCAAGGGAAATACGTAATTTCTTCTAACCGTGAGGTTCCATTTGAATGCATATATCTGTTATCTTTAGCATATAAAATATATGATGCAGAATCAAACATATCACATCCTAATGCAACCGCTAATGGGATAGTTAATGGATGACCTGCACCAAAAAGGTGAATGGGCTTTGATGGAATTGTTTTTTTTAAAGTATAAATTATTTCAGAAAGTTTAGTAAATTCATAAGCTTCCATTAATTCAACTGGGCTTCCTAAAGCCATTAATTTAAAATTCATATCATCAAAGAGTTTTGCAGACTGTTCTACTAAATCTAAGTGTTCTGCACCTTGAACAGGAGCTGCCCATATTGTTTTTATTTCTTCATCTTTGTTACATCTATTATTTTTAATTACTTCAACCGTTTCCTTAACATTACTTATTGTTTGATTAACATATTCAATTGCTTTATTATATTCAAGTCCGTATCCTGTTGGTTTATCTAATGGAACTGCTATGTCAGTTTTTATTTCTATTTCAAATTGTGCAATTTCAGTAGGTCCTACGTCTATATTTCCATATTCTAGCACCTGATAACCTCCAGAGTCCGTCATCACAATACCATCAAAATCAATTATTTTATGAATTCCTTTCTTCCGAGCATCATCGCCATAATATTTTAAAGTGATATATGCATTTGTAATAACTGCTTTAAATCCTATTCTTTTGAGTAGATTTATATCTATTATTTGTTTTACAGGATGAACAACTGGAATAAATGCTGGTGTGTCTATAATTCCATGAGCTGTATTTAATTTTCCTATTCGTCCGCCTAGGTCACTATATTTGACCTCAAACGACAAAGTTATTTCTTAGTCTCCCTTACAAATTCATCATAAATTGCTTTTATTCTATCGGCTGCAAGTCCTGTTCCTTCTTCGATTCCATTTTGTGTAACTTTAATTTTATCCATAACTATAACTGCTCCAACATCTTCTCTAACTTTTACTAGACCTGGAAAAACCCTTGAAAATCTTTCTGCCAGTGCTTTTAAATCAAATGGTTTTTCCATCAATCTAATTTCCTTTACAAATGAGCCATTTATGATTATCTTTATTATTCCACTTGTCTCTAAATCTTTTAATATTACATCTAATTTTTCATTTATTCCAATTAATGTCCCATCATATATTTTTTTATCCGATGTTTCTATGGATACTTTTTTTCCCAAAAATTGAATTGATTCCTCTCCAAATTTTCTAAATGCTATAGACAAACTAATTCGATTGTGGTTATAATAGCAGCTATATATAATTTCAATATCTTTTTTTCATTTTATTATACTAATTTCTCTTTTTATATTATTTAATTTATATTCAAAAACTTTTCAGCATCTCCATTTTTATATATTAAATCTAACCAATCTACTAATCCTATTTGTCTCTTTGATTTATAATCATAATTATAAATAATTTTCTTCACTGATTCTTCAGGATCGTCATAAGTCGTATCTATTTCAGAAATTTTCTTTTTACCAAATACCTTTAAAGTATCATAAAAACATATTCCTAGAATTTCACAAATTATATTTTCATGCATCTTTTTATTAGAATATTTTCTTTTCTTGTATACTTCTATCAAAGAATATGGAGATCTCCTTAATATGGCTATAAAATCTAATTCATTTCTTTTTATTATATATGGCAAAAGATGACCAACTATTATTACATTATCATTATTAATTATTTCTCTTAATAAGAATGATCTAGTTTTTTTTAAATCAGCTTCAAATGTTTCCAAATTGAAAGCTTTATTTGATATAATTATTTTATTTATATCTATTATTTTACTATTTTTTATTTTTTTAGATAGTAAATCAGTTACGGTATGTTTACCGACACCAGGATTTCCAGTAATTCCTATCCTTGACATTCGTATCAATAAACAAAAACATTGATTTCAAATCTATTAAATAAAATATTAAAAATAAAAAACTCTACAATAAAAGGATAAAAAATGAATTGAAATTTTCTATTTGCTTGTATTGTATTGTATTGTGTTTCTTAACCTTCTTCCCAGCCCTTATCAAATACACCGTTTTTGTGTAATGGAACTGGTTGTCCTGGGGTATATTCCATTGGTCTCATCCAGAATATTGCATGTGTTGGACAAACTCCTACGCAAGCACCATCAGAGATGCATCTTTCTGGATAAAATACAAATGCTTTACCTCTTTTCCAACCTTCTACTGGTTTTACCCTGAGAACGTCTGGACCAAGAGCAGTACAAATTTCTACACAAAGTGCACATCCAATACATCTTTGTTCATCAACATCTGGAAGTATTGCAATTGTCATTCAATATATCACTAATGGTCCGATGTTGGTGAAACTATTTAAACCCTATGTCAATATCAAAACACTGTTATAATTCGTATTTACTAGTTAAAATAAAATAGAATCATTATAAAGATAAAAATTTGAAATAATAAAAAAGCTAAAAGTATAATTATATTTATTTAGGGGTCATTCTCAATACGTCTACTTGGCCGCTGTGAAGCCAATCTTTTAGTTCTTCATGTGATGGTTTTGCATCATGTTTTCCTGCCAAATGCAAATGAAGAAGAACATAATTTATTTGGTTCAATAATGGTTTATTATTTTCGTCTCCTCTGCGTGCTTTTTCTTTTAAATCTGCTGGAACAGTATTCCACCAGTCACTAAAACTTCTAACCATAGTAACAGTTAATAGTATAGATTAATAAGCCTTTTGGGATTTTTAACAGCGTTATAAATTAATTTTTCAACTCTATAGATTCATATTTAACTATACTTTATATTAATAGCCCAAAATGTGATTAAAAATATATCTATTATAATTATTATTTTAGTAATTTATGTCATTTTCATTTGATGAGATGCTTAAGGCATATGAATTTTACAAACAATATAAATCACAAAATCCTCCCATTCACCATGAACGATTTATATTTCCTTTATTTTCTGGAACCTATTTTTGTTATAGAAAAATTGATGTTCTGCGTATAATATCAATTGCTAAAGCTCTCTCTAATAATGCTACATATATCGATGTTGGATGCGGTAATGGTGATTTTTTAAAAAGAATACGAAAATATCTATCGCAATCTATAGGCTTAGAACAAAATCTACTCTCTTTTTATTTATTAAAAAAAACAAAACCTGATTATATATATTCAATTCCAATTGAAATGTTCACGCATGAAAGGACATTTGATTTAGCCTTTGTTGGATGGATGCAACCAGGTGTTGATTTTCGTAAATATGTTGCTAAATTGACAAATTGTATAATAACTACATTTGACTCTGGAGGTCAATGCGGTATAAACGGCGGTTGTGAATATGAAGAATTTGGCTTCTACAAAATCGCTTCTTGGAGAACTCCATCATGGATTGATGTAAATAGTGAACTTATGAACAAATACTATACAAATTCATTAATAGATAAAGTGACTTTAAGACAGCATTTATCAAGATTAAGAACAGCTAATAATTTCTGGTATGTCTATTCTATTAGGAGTAATTCTAAAGAGATCACTACTGCTTTAAAATCACAAATTCAAAAAGAAGAAAAAGATGATTTATTTTTAAGAGAAAGATTTGATTTTGAAGTTATTTTAGACGAATGTGGTTTTGGATACCATGAGAAATTGTCATCTTTACTTTCTACTGAAAAACATTTATGGAAGGTACAATTTCATTAATGGCAACATTTTTTATCCTAAACTACTATTGGTCTTGTTATAGCTCCTTCTGAAGCAGAATTTACTAAAGATGCATATTTTGCTAATGAACCAGTTTTATAATGTGGCTTTATCGACTTCCATTTCTTTTCCCTTCTTTTAAATTCAGCTTTCGATATCAAGAGATCAATAATTCCTTTCTTGATGTCTATACTAATAAGGTCATCATCTTTTACCAAACTAATTGGGCCTCCAACCATTGCCTCAGGAGATACATGTCCTATCATGAATCCTCTTGTTGCACCTGAGAATCTTCCATCAGTTACCATAGTTACTTTTTCCCCTAGACCTTGTCCTACTAATGCTGCAGTTACTGATAGCATTTCTCTCATACCCGGACCTCCCTTAGGACCTTCATATCTTATTATTACTACATCGCCTTCGACAATTTTATTTTTAGATATTGCCTTAAATGCATTCTCTTCATTTTCAAATACCTTTGCTTTTCCTAAAAACTTGGTAGATTTCACTCCAGCGATTTTTACAACAGCACCATCTGGTGCTAGCGTGCCCTTTAAAATTTTGATTGTTCCTTCTTTCTCAATAGGATTTTCATAAGGACTCAAAACATTTTGATCAATATTTGAATTTAAATTAAATAATTCTAAATTTTGTTCCATTGTTTTGCCGGTAACTGTTAGTGTCTTTCCATTTATCAGTCCATTTTTTAATAGCGTTTTTAATACGATTGGAATCCCTCCAATTTTGTCCAAATCTAACATTACATATAATCCTCCTGGTCTCATATTCACAATATGAGGAGTACGTTTTCGTATTCTCTCAAAATCCTTTAAAGTTAATTTTATATCTATTTCTTTCGCTATTGCTAAGAGATGCAATACTGCATTTGTTGATCCTCCTAATGCATTTGCAATAGTTATCGCATTTTCAAATGCTTCAAAAGTCATTATGTCTTTTGGACTAATGCTATTTTCTATAAGAGTTGCTATAGTCTTTCCTGTTTCATAACATATTTCATTTCTTTTTTCACTTTCTGCTGGAGGCGAAGCACTACCAGGTAACGACATTCCTAAAGCTTCGCTGATAGATGCCATTGTATTTGCAGTATACATACCTCCACATGAACCAGCAGAAGGACATGCAACATTTTCTAGTTGAATTAGTTCTTCCAAAGTGATCTTATTTGCTTCAAATGAACCAACAGCTTCATAAACGTCTTGTATTGTTACATTTTTATTGTTCCAAGTTCCAGGCATTATTGTTCCTCCATAGACAAAAATTGAAGGTAAGTTTAATCTGGCCATGGCCATTAATGTTCCTGGCAAACTTTTATCACAACCTGAAATTCCCACTAAACCATCATATTGATGGGCTCTCATCATAATTTCTATTGAGTCTGCTATTATTTCCCTACTGACTAAAGATGCTTTCATACCTTCATGTCCCATAGCTATACCATCTGATACCGCAATAGTAGTAAACTCTCTTGGAGTACAATCAGACTTTAATACCCCTTTCTTTGCAAATTGTGCAAGATTACCTAAATGTATGTTACAAGGAGTGGCTTCATTGCAACTAGAAGATACACCAATAAGAGGTTTATCTAGATCTTTGTCTTTTAATCCCATTGCTTTATACATAGCTCTATGAGGTGCCCTTGATGGTCCTTCAAGAGTTTTTCTACTGGGTAATTCCATTAAATTAAGAATATAAAGGTATATTTTAATAGTCTTTCCTTCAAAATTATAATATCTACGAAAAATCTAAAATTTATTTTTTATTCTATTGTAGCTGTAATTTTTAATGTATCTATTCCTTCAATCTTAAAGATAGTTTCACACATTCCGCATTCTGCACTTCCATTAGTCAAATCAGCAAGAGATATTTCATCATTATGGTATTCGCATTTAGGACAGTCAAATGAAAAAATCACATTAAAATTCTCTATTTCAATAGTTTCTGCCATTATGTAAGAGATAGGAGGAAATAGTTATATTTAAAATTGGCTATAATAATTTATGCTTATTTTAAATTTTATATTTGGAATATCAAGAAATAAATAGTAATATTAGTAATGATAGAAAAAAGTTATTATGAATAATAATACGGATAAATACCATTGTATTTTCTGTTCAATAATTAATGGGAAGAATGAAGGAATAATTGTTTATGATAACAATTATTTTTTAGTATTGATGGATAAATATCCAATTAGTCGTGGACATACCTTAGTGATTCCAAAGACACATTATGATAATTTACTTTATATGCCTCAAAATGAAGTAGGCAAATTATATTCTCTTGTTAGTATTATAGCTAAAGCAGTAGTTTCAGCAGTTTCTGCAGATGGATTTAATATAGGACAAAATAATGGAAAATCAGCAAACCAGATAATTCCTCATGTTCATGTTCATATTATTCCTAGATTTAAAAATGATAATTCTAATGGGAGATGGCCTACAAGATATATTGCAAAAGAAGAAGAGTTATATGACTTCTCTAAAAAAATAAAAAAACAATTAGATGGTTTATCTATTTTATATTAATTAAATACAATTCTTCTTTTTCTCTTAATGTAAAATTAATATATTTCTATTATTTACTATTAATTAAGACAAAAATAAATATATAATATAAAATTCACTTTGATTTAATTTCTCTCATTCCTCCCATGTATTTTTGTAATATTTCTGGTATTATTACTCCATTAGATGTCTGATAGTTTTCTAAAATTGCGACTAGTGTTCTTTGAATTGCTACTAGTGTGCTATTTAAAGTATAGACTAATTTAGTCTCTTCATTTGTTTTATCTCTGAATCTAATTCTTAATCTTCTAGCTTGATAATCAATACAATTTGAGCAAGAGACTATCTCTCTATAGTTTTTTTGTGCTGGTATCCATGCTTCGATGTCATATGTTTTAGATGATATTTTACCTAAATCAGCAGAACATAATAAAACTACTCTATATGGTATTCCTAGTTTTGTATAAAACTCTTCTGCAATATTTAGCATTCTTTCATGTTCTTTCCAGGATTCTTCTGGTCTAGAATAGACAAATTGTTCGACCTTATCAAAATGGTGAACCCGAAAAATTCCTTTCATATCTTTTCCATGAGCTCCTGCTTCTTTTCTAAAACATGGACTAAATCCTGCATATCTTAGAGGCAATTTTGAACCTTCTAGTATTTCATCCATGTGAATTGCAGCCATAGCATGTTCAGAAGTACCTATCATAAAAAGATCTTCATCTTGAATTTTGTATATCACGTCTTTAAAGTCTTCTAAAATTACTGCTCCTTCCATTGCATTTTTTCTAATCATATAGGGTGGTTGTAATAATGTGTATCCTTTTTCACAAAGAAAATCAAGTGCAAAACTTGTTATAGCATGATTTAATTTTACTAAATCATTTTTTAAAAAATAAAATCGTGATCCAGATATTTTTGCAGCTTTTTCAATATCAATTAAGTCAAGGCTTTCTCCAATGTCAATATGATCCCTTATTTTATGATCAAATTTTTTGATTATTCCATGAGTTCTAATTATAACATTATCTGTTTCATCTTTTCCAACTGGAACGGAATCATGTAAAAAATTTGGAAGTAGCATCATCAAACTATTAAATTTTGATTTATTGTTAGAGATTTCTTCTTCCAGTACTTTAATTTTATTTCCTATTTCTTTCATTTGCCTAATATAAATTGAAATATCTTCATTTTCTTCCCTTTTTTTCCTAGCTATGTTATTAGCAATTTTGTTTTTTTTGTGTCTCTCTAATTGTAGATCTGCTATTAATTGTCGACGTCTCTTATCCAGATTTATTAAATCATTTAATGGAAATTTATTATTTCTTTTTTTTAACATATCTATAATTTTGTCTAAATTATCTCTTAGATTTTTTGGATCAATCATGATTTATCACTTTTTTAGCAAGATGAATATGATGTAATATTTCATCAATCGTATTTATCATAGTGTCAATTTTAGTAGATGATGTATTAATTATCAAAGACTTATTGTTAGCTGACATTTCCATAAAAAATTCATCAGGAAAATTGATGTTATCAGGCAATAAAGTATTCAAGATAGAATCTCTTTCATTTACTTTCGCAAATTCTACTTCAATATTAACTGATATTTTACAATAATTATGATGATTCTTTTTCATATTTTGAAATTCCTTTTCTTATAATTGATGTAACTTCTTCAATTTTTGAATAAGATACTTTTAGTGTATATGTATTAGAAATATTTTTATCAACTTGAGATATAATATCTGGATATTGTTTTAATATGGAATCAATATTAAATTTTAAATCACAATTATTACCCTTTATACTATAAAACTTATAATTATTATCATTTGATAAGGTTCTTAAAAAAAGCCATTTCTTTCTTAAAGTTATTGATTCGCTTAAAATTTGGACCATGTCTTTTACATTGTCATCTGCTACTATACCTTCTCCATTAATAAATACAAATAAACCATCATCAATTAAGCGCCATTTTTCTTTAAATATTTTTTCTAGTGACTTAATAATAGTGGTTTTATAACTATTAGTCAGTTGTTCAGTTTCTATTAATGTATTATTTCTTTCTCCCATACATATTCCAATTGCTAATTCAGGTTTCATATTTCTTATACAAGCATTAATTACAAACGCAAATTCTCTTCCATCATGTAATATACTATTATTGTCTTCTTTTACAAAATCAAATAATTGATTTACAAGATTATTGGAAATATTTTCAATAATCTCTTTATTCTTATTAATTTTACTTGATAGAAAAATGAATTTAGTGATTGCATCTAAAATTATATTTTTTTCTTCTTCAGAAATATCTGCAAAAGTTCTAACTTTGCCATTCTTATGAGTATTAATCCCTGAATTTTTCAAAATTTTAAAACAATTTTCTTTGTTATATGTGACACCTTCTATATATGGTGAAATATTATAAGCTAGCGCTTCATGTATTGGTTTATGTCCAATGCTATTAAAAACTAAATCTGTCTTAATATTTACAATTCCAATTGATGATGCAATTGATGCAATTTCAGAATTTAATCCAATTAATGATTTTTTAATTCCAGTATCTTGTTTTTCTGCTAATGCAGAAACTATAGATAAGAGTGATAATTTTTTATTTCCCTTATTTAATCTCTCAGCTATTAAATAAGCTAATCCTCCTGATGATATTTCATTTTTTCCATCTATTCCATATATGTATGGATTTAGTAAATATTCTTCATATTCCTTTACATTTTGAGCTATTCTATTATGATCTATGATTAAGAACTTATCCTTTAGATTCTTAATTTTTCCAAAATCTTCTATATTTAGATCTATAAAAATATTTAAATCATGATCTTCAGAAATTATTCTTGCAATGGTATCAGGATCTAAATTATCAATTGTTCTAAAAGTAAATCTTGTATCTAATTTTAATAATGCTGTAGATATAATCGTCCCAGCAACTAATCCGTCACAATTTCTTCTAGAAATCAAAAAAATGTCTTTATCAATATTTGAGTATATTCTTTCACCATTGAATTTAAGAGCTGTTTCAAGCTCCTTTTTAACCATTATTATTTATTCTAATTGTGCTATTACTGCAGAATATTTCCAATTTGAAGGAATTTTACCATTATTTTTGTAATATTTAGAAATTCTATGAATCTTTGATTCTATTAATTCTAATGAACGAACATTTCTATGATCGCTATTATGAGTTTTTAAATGTTTTTGGAGACCTAATGCTTTTTGCACTAGTTTACTCAAATCTTCAGGCATTGTAGAATTTATATTATTATCATTTAGAACAGTTGTTATGGATTTTCCTAGTATTGGTTTTACAAGAGGTATTGCATGTTCGTCTCTAAGTTTCAATCCAATTTCACTTGGCGATAACCCTTCACTAGATAATTTCACAATAAGTTCTACTATTTCCTTTGGTTTTTGATTAATCCAATTAGGGGCATCTTTAGTAGCTGGTCTAATTGAATGAGATTTTCCATGAGTATGAGCATGAGTTCGAGCCATATTGATATTAATTTTTTTGTATATCTTAAATGTTACTTAATTATAACATTTTCTATGATAAAAGTTAAATAATTGAATTGGAATGGTAAGATTAGGATGATTAAGTTAAATATCTTGATAGCGACTGCAATAGTAATGGCGATAGGAACTGCTTTCTTAGGACCTCAATCAGCTGTAGCACAATATACTGGTGGTGGGGGAGGCGAAACTGGTGCGTCATCATTAGAAGAACAATTAAAGTTAGCTCAAGAAAAGCTCCAAGTTGCTGGACAAGAAGGAGCTTATGGTTCAGGGACTTCGATGGTAACTGGAGATACTAGCCAAACTATCATATTTATAGTAATACTAGTGGCAATATTTGGTGGTGTTGCGGCTGCATTCTTCCTTATGAGCAGAAGTAGACAAAGAAAGGAAGCAGCTAGATACTAAACTATTTTTTTTTATTTAAAAATAAGATTATTTAATCATACTAAAGTTTCAATTAATCAGAATTTATTAAATCAATTAAAAAAGTTACATATATCTATAAAAGTTTTCAAAATTTATAATAATTATAAAAAAGTTAATACATATATTAATACACCAAAATGTATATATCATAGCCTTTGATTGCTATATGATATGGTAGTGGGTGTTATCACCAATCTCAGTGCAATGATTAGTAACGGATTTCATAGTCTAATTCAACAAATAGGTCCAAACTATGATCCATTGTTCTACGACGTTATGGTGTATATTTTCGGTACAATATTGTTTGCAGTCTTCCTGCTTGGAGTAATTTCATTTTGGCTAAGAAGAAAAGGACTTGGCGGAGCTTCTGCAAAAGAACGTTGGACACAAGAATTAGAGAAATACTTTGAAAGAGAACAGATTGGTTTAATTCCAGACGAAAAACATCACTGGTAAACCATCATTATAATGATGGTTTGTTTTTGTAAAACAAACCATGTTTAATCTTTTTTTATTTACTTTTATTTTTTTAAATGACTAAGTTTTTCAATTTAATGTTATTTGATATTTGAAAATTCATAACAACATGCTATTGACTTATTATTGAATGAACAATTTCTAAAATATATATATGTAGTAATATCATAAATACAATTTCCATATATTGGTATATGTTAATACATGTATAGTAAATAAAATATTAAAAATAAAAAAAGAGTAGGTTATGTTAAATAACTTGCCACGGTCTAGTCGCAAAAGTTACTCCAAGTCCAGCGCCAATCAGTATTACTTGGTACCACACATTTTCCCATGGTACTGGTTTTAATATTGCCTCACCAGTTACTTGAACTGTTTGACCAGGGCCTAAACCTGGACCTACGGTTGCAACATTAAGCTGGGTATGTACGTGGTATACTCCGGGTTCTAGGGCTTTTGCAGATATTGTGTATGGAACGGTTTGCTGTGGTTGAAGCTCAAAAACGTTACCTGGTGGATCTCTAGAAGTAAATTCCCATCTATTGCCTGCATTTGTTGATTCACTAAAGAGAGAAATCCATGCTCTTAATGGTCTATTGACGAGACTTTGTAAGGTACCAGTTACTGTTATTTCTTCTCCAGTCTGTAATGTTTGTGCTGAAAACGCTTCATCTTGGATTCTTACGAATCTACTTTGAAGCTGTGCCTGAACACCATGACCTTCAGCATCTTCAATTGGAATAAGGGTTACAGCAGTGGACATCACAATAACTATAGCTATAGTTACCGCTAATGCACTTTTTATCATATTCGTATAGTAGGGAAGATGAATAACATGGATATATGTTTTGCTGTTTTTTGTTACCTCTTAAAATCTTAAATAGTTATTATGAATAAAAATAAAAAATACTTATTTTGAATTCTTTTGATTGGCTAACATTATACAAATGAATAGCAAAATTTAAAAAGGCATGTTTATACTCTATAACCATATGACTTTACCAAAAGGATATGGTCCAGGTGGAAGAAGAGCTGAAGGTGCTGGTCCTCGTGATGAGATAGAACGTATGATTGGTCGTAGAGTTGAAAACATGAATGGAATTTATGTTCTTGGATTCATCTTATGTTGGGTTGCAACTGCTGGTGGTGTGTATGTTGGTGTAACTGTATATCCGTGGGCTTATCCATTACCTAGCGGGATTTATGCATTATCTGTCCTTACCGTCATAGAAATATTAGGATTAATATTTATCTTGAAAATTGCAAACGAAAGACCAGTACGTCCATAAAACTTTTTTTTATTCTATTTAATAAAACTTTTTTTATAAAATTCAATTATTAGGTTATTTTTTATAATACAATATAGATACGATATAAGGAACAAATTATTTCAATAAAAAAATAAAATTTTATATACAACATTAGAGAGTAGGTTGTTAATGGTCTGGCTACGACGTACAACGCACTATCTATTCATAGTAGTCGTTGCTGTTAACAGTACATTATTAACTATCAATGCTGGTGACTATATCTTCTATACTGATTGGGCTTGGACTTCATTTGTCGTATTTTCTATTTCACAATCTACTATGCTTGTGGTAGGAGCGATTTATTACATGCTCTTCACAGGAGTCCCAGGTACAGCTACATATTATGCAACAATTATGACGATATATACATGGGTTGCAAAAGGTGCATGGTTTTCTTTAGGATATCCCTATGACTTTATAGTAGTTCCAGTCTGGATTCCTTCTGCAATGTTATTAGACCTATCATATTGGGCTACAAGGAGAAACAAACATGCAGCCATTCTAATAGGTGGAACACTAGTTGGAATGTCATTGCCTGTATTCAATATGATAAATCTGTTGCTAATCAAGGATCCGCTAGAAATGGCATTTAAATATCCTAGACCTACGCTACCTCCGTATATGACGCCTATAGAGCCTCAGGTCGGTAAGTTCTACAATAGCCCTGTAGCTTTAGGTGCAGGAGCAGGTGCAGTGCTTAGTGTGCCAATAGCAGCATTAGGTGCTAAGTTAAATACTTGGACATATAGGTGGATGGCAGCCTGGAGTAAATGGGATTAAAAATCCTTCATTTTTCTTTTAATTTTTTTGAAAAACCTAAGATTTTTTGATTTATAAAATAAAAAATAAAAATACAAATTTATATTTTTATATTTTTGAAATTTTCAAATTTTCTTTAGTATAAATAGTAGATTAAATTATAATAAAAATTATTGTTGTTTTATTTTTTGTTATAAATTTTATACATTATTACTTTTAAATGATTCCAATATTTCATTAATGTTAGAATTTGTTTTATTTTTATCTGAGACAATTTCTTGTTGTGCAGGAGGATAATTTAAATAATTATCTATTTTTATCGAGATTCTTTCATCATAGGATGGAATATTCTCATTTTGATAGAATATGCCGATAGGTATTCTATCTCCCCATTCATTTGATTTCTCTATAATTCTTGAAGCAATTTCAGAATATTGATCTGCTTCTTTCAATTCTCCATTGTAACCAGAGTTTTCTAATTTATAAATACGTGGAATGGGTTTTCCATTAGTTTGATCAGTATTGTCCATTCCTTGAAACCATTCCTTGGTATTTATATCATTATAAGTTGGACAAGGTTGTAGGATATCTACAAAGGCTAATCCTTTATGTTGTATAGCCTTTATTATCAAATCTTTCAAATGTCTTATATCATATGCATAGCCTCTTGCAATAAAAGTAAAACCAGAAATAAAAGCGAGTGCTATTGGATTAATAGAATCATTAATGTTAGCTTGAGTTAATGATTTTGTTTTCATACCTAATTTTAATGTAGGTGAAGCTTGTCCTTTTGTTAATCCATAAACTCCGTTATTATAAATTATATATGTCATATCTATGTTTCTCCTTCCGGAATTGACAAAGTGTCCCACACCTATTCCAAGACCATCTCCATCTCCTCCAACAGCAATTATCTCAAGTTCGGGATTACATAATTTAGCTCCTTGAGCAAAAGGAAGTACTCTTCCATGTAATGTATGTATTCCATATGTGTGAATAAAATGGGGTGTTTTTCCTGAACATCCAATACCTGAAAAAATGGCGGCCTTATGTGTAGGAATTTTTAGTTCGGCTAATGACATTTGTATAGCATTTAATATTCCAAAATCACCACAGCCAGGACACCAATCATTATGTACTTCTGTTTTATAATCTGCTAGTTTAAGCGCCATGATCTAAAACAATTCTCCTCTTATCAATATTATTATTTACTATATCCTTTATTACTTTATGGATTTCATCATATGAAATAGGTCTACCATTATATTTTACTATTTCATAATCTATATCTCTCTGCAAGTTCTGTTTGATAAGCTTTGCTAATTGAGATGAATAATTCATTTCTATATTAATAATTGTTTTAGCTGAATGTAACAATTTTTTTAATAATTGTTGAGGAAAAGGATTTAATAATTTAATTTGGACAAATTTTATTTTTATTCCTTCTTTGTTTAACTCATCTAAGGTATCAAGAATAGCTCCCTTTGTTGATCCCCAACTAGTAATTACAATATCAGAATTTCCATTATAGGATAAAGCTTTGTCTTCATCTGGTATTGTCTGTAAAATCAATTCTAATTTGGTCATACGCTTATTCATCATTTTTATTCTAACTGTAGGATCTTCTATAATGTGTCCTTCTTCATTGTGTTCATCACCAGTATTCCAAAAAATTCCATTTTCTGTACCAATTGGTGTTCTAGAAGAAATCGGTTCATTTTCTTTCAATTTAAATCTTTTAAAATGTTCTAATTTTTTGTTATCTTGTTCTTTATTATTAATTTTAGTAACAAGATACCCTCTATCAATATTTATTTTATTTGGATCAAAATTTTTACAGGTCATTACACTACTTGCTATTGCTTTGTCAAGTAAATGAATTACTGGTAATTGAAAAATATCTGCAAAATTAAATATTTTTAATGTGTCATAAAAACTTTCTTCAATATCTCCTGATGCAAAAACTATTCTAGGAAATTCTCCATGACCTGCATTGATTGCAAATAATAAATCTCCTTGCTCATGTCTAGTAGGTAGACCTGTTGAGGGACCTGCTCTTTGATATAGTGATACTACTAAAGGAACTTCATTAATACCTGCCCATCCTAATGCCTCTGCCATTAATGAAAAACCAGGTCCGGAGGTTGCAGTCGAAGTTCTAGTTCCAGTCAAAGCACCACCAATAGCCATAGTTATTGCAGCAATTTCATCTTCTGTCTGCATTACCAATACTGATCCTTTTTTACCATCCATTTGTTCTATTATTTGATTTGATTCTAAAAATTCACTATCTTCACTTGCAGGAGTTATAGGATAATATGTTTGAAATCTACATCCTGCAACTATTTTACCTAATGCTGATGATTGACTTCCTTGTACTAAAATAATATCAGAAAAATCTCTTTTATTTTTATAAAAACTAAATTTATTATCTTGAAATTTCTGCTCAGAATAATTATAGGCATATTCAGCAGCAGCTATATTGATTTCTGCAATTTTTGGCTTTGTTCTAAATATATATTTTATTGCTCGAGATAACGCTTGACGATTAATATTAATAAATGATAAAGATATGGATAATGCCAAGACGTTTATCATTCTTGCAAGTTTACTCAACGCAGGATTATTGGTATGTTCTGAAAAGTCTTTTAATATTTTATAATAGGGTATTCCATAACATTCTATAGAGTTTTGTTGTATATTTTCTACTAATTTTTTGATTGTAAATGGCTCGCTGTCATTGTAATTAAAATATTCTATTATCTTATTTTGGGCGTCTTCATCTAATGTTGGAATTTCATTTATTGATGTTTCAATCAATTCAGAATTAAATATAATGATTCCATTAGTAGACACATCTTTTGCATGTCTAAATACAGTTTCCGCATCAAAAGATACCAGAATATCTATAGATTCCCTATGTGATCGTATTTGTTTATTTGATACTCTAACAGTAAAATAGCTATGTTCTCCTTTTATATTAGAATAATATTCTCTTTTTCCAAAAATATATAGTCCATCTTCTGCACAAGTTTTAGAAAAGATATTAGCAGCAGAATCAACACCACTTCCTTGAGCTCCACCAATTACCCAAGTGAGCTCATTTACAGCTTTATCTGTCATCTATAAATTATATGGTTGTCTTTATGTAATAAATATCTTAAAAATAGAATTTTTATCCACCACCAGTAACCGCATCATATAAACAACATTCACAAGAATTAGTTTCTCCACAATATGGACATACACACATGCATATTTCAATAGAATTTCCACAATAATCGCATAAATTTTCATTCTCTCCGATATGATTTTTGGTTGTGGTATTCATTTTTAATATAGTGATATACTTTCTTATAAATAATTATTATATAAAGTTAAATTCTTTTAATTAATGGTATTTAAAAAGATTTAAGTTTTAATTGTGATTATTAGAATTATGTCTAATGAAGAAATTGAAAATGAATTTGAAGAGGACTTGAAAGAAAATTATGACGAATTCGAGAATATAGATTATTTTGATGAGGACTAAATGAAAGGAATGATATACTATTTATTTGATATTAAAATCTTATATAATAAATAATTTCTTCTATTATTCTAATTCTATAAATAAATGAAACAAATTAATTTTTTATGGTTTCTGAAGATTCAGAATATGTTAGAATGTACAATGCTATTTGTTCTATTATAGCAAATCTAAAAGAAGAGGGAATAAATATTAAAACTAAATTTGAAAAAGACTCTGGTTTTATTGGACTATATACATCTAATACTTCAATTCTAAAAAGAGCAAAAATTGGTTTAAATGAAATATTAGAATTATCATATTCTACAGCTGAACATCATCCCTATTGGAATATAATATATAATACTTCTGAAATAGCAAAAACTACATTAGATAATTGGGATGAAAATTTTAGTCATGATCAAATACAAGAAATGATATGGAGAAACAGTGAAATTAAAAATACTCTAAGTAGATTAGAAAAATAATAGTAACACTATTTTTTAATTTATTATTGCTATCAATAATAATAACCATATAAATTTAATAGTATTAAAAAATATTAAAGATTTATTTAATGAAATGGATTATAATATTATTTGTAATCACTTTAGCTTTTTTAATATTATTTAAATTTCTGTATTTTGGAGGATCAAATCCAATTTTAAATTTGTCTAGTAGTTTAGGAAATAATTCTCAAACATCTTTTTATCTAAACGGTTCTATTTTTTCTTTAATTTTTATTGGAGATAAGATTCATATTAATGATAATGACAACTTTGGTAGTCTTTTAAATTTAGAGAAAGAAAAAGAAAATACAAACTTTGTAGATTTTTTAACAAATAGTTTAATAGATATTATTTCTAAAGGTGACTCAAGTTTTCCTTTAGGACAAGTACTTTCAAATTCAAATATTACAGCCTATAATAATCCTGATACTTTAAAAAAACTACTGCTTCTTAATGGTAGTTGGAATTTAGATGTAAGAAATGGGAATATTGTGTCCTTTGATGCTAAAATATCTTCAATCAATAAAGACGGAATATCTCCACATATTTATGAAATTCTAAATCTAGTTGTAAATAATAATATACCTATTAAATTATCTCAAAATGATAGTACTATTATAGAAGGTAGAGCAGATATAATAACTCCTAATAATATTAAAAACATAGATCTTTATTTAATTTTGCAAGAAGATACAATAAGTATTATTTTGGAACCTAAAATATTAGGAAATGATTACAATGGACAACCTATTTATGGAGTAACTAATTATATGAAAAATTAGTATATTTAGCCAATTACTATTTCAAATAATTACTGATAACTTTCTTTACAATGCCAAGTACACTAAAAACTAAAGCTATAATAGATGCTTTCTAATAATTTAAAATAATGACAATTTCTCTTGAGGCAATTGAGTTTGAGCCCAAGGGCATCAAATTTAAGAGTTTACCTAATGAACAATTAGTTCAAGGAACCACATTAATAAAACGAGGTTTTGCTCATATGCAAAAACATGGTGTTATTATGGATGTTACTAATGTAGAACAAGCACAAATTGCAGAAGATGCTGGTGCTGTTGCAGTCATGGTTTTAGATAAATTACCATATGATGTTAGAAAGGCTGGAGGAGTAGCTAGAACTGCAAGTATTAAAGTTATTGAAGCAATAATGGATGAAATTACAATACCACTTATGGCAAAATGTAGGATCGGGCATATATCTGAAGCAAAGATACTTGAAGTGATAGGTGTTGATATGATAGATGAGAGTGAAGTTCTTACACCTGCAGACGAGGAAAACCACATATGGAAATGGGACTATACGACTCCTTTTGTAAATGGTGCAAAGAATCTAGGTGAGGCGCTGAGACGAATAGAAGAAGGAAGTTCTATGATTAGAACTAAAGGTGAACCTGGAACAGGAAATATTGCAGAGGCGGTCAGGCATATTAAACAAGTTAATAATGACATCAGAAAACTTCGATCTTTTTATATTGACAAAGACGAACAAGAATTAATTAAATTTTCCCGTGAACTCAAAGTTTCTTATTCATTAATTAAAGAAACTGCTAAAATATCTAAATTACCCGTAGTAAATTTTGCAGCTGGTGGTATATCAACTCCTGCTGATGCAGCATTAGTTATGAATTTAGGTTGTGATGGTGTTTTCGTCGGTTCTGGTATTTTTAAAGCTGAAGATCCAGAACAAAGAGCAAAGTCAGTAGTGTTAGCTACAACATATTATGATGATCCTAAGATAATTATGGAAGCTCAAAAATTAGTAGATGAAAAAAAATCGTTAGTAGGTCTAGATACTAAAAGTCTTGAATTACGTATGCAAGAAAGAGGTCCTACTATTTGAGCAGTATTAAGATAGGAGTATTAGGAATTCAAGGAGATATAGAAGAAAACATATTATCAACAGAAGAAGCATTAAAAAATCAAAACTTACAGGGAACAGTAGAATCAGTTCGCTATTCTGAATCCATAGAGGAATTAGATGGTTTAATATTACCAGGTGGTGAAAGTACAGTAATTGGAAGCTTACTATCTATTCACGGTAAAGTCTTTCAAACTATAGAAAAGAGAATTACTGAAGGTATGCCAGTATTAGGAACATGTGCTGGTTTGATAATGTTATCAAAACGAGCATATGATAAAGTTGTTGGAGAGACAAAACAAAAATTATTTGGAATGTTAGATGTTGTAATTGAAAGAAATGCATTTGGAAGACAACATGAGTCTTTCGAAGTAGATCTTGAAATTCCAATTTTAGGAAGAGATCTTTTTAGAGGAATTTTCATAAGGGCGCCAATAATAAATAACGTTGGAGAGAATGTAACTATTCTAACTAAACTCAATGATAAAATTGTAGCTGTTAAACAAAATAATATTATTGGAACATCTTTTCATCCTGAACTTTCAGCAGATAGGAGACTACATGAATTATTTATCAAAAATATCTTAGAATTTAGCAAAAATTAAGTTTTTCCTAACATGCGGGGGGTGGGATTTGAACCCACGAACCTCTAAAGGACGGGATCACCCATTTTTTTGATCTTAAGTCCCGCGTCTCCAAAATTTTTGTTATTTGGCCAGGCTCTACGACCCCCGCCTATTATGCAAAGTCGGATAACCCTGATATTAAACTTTACAATATAATTCTATAACATTAATTCCATTTAGTATCTTTTCATATTTAGCTAATTAAATTTGATAAATTATGGAAATGGTACTGCCCTAAATGGAAGTCTAAATGGCACATCATCTTCTTCCTCCTTTTCTTCTTCATTATTTTCTTCTTTTATATTATCTTCATTATCATCATCAAATAATTCTTCTATAGTGATATCCTCAAAATCCTCTGCCTCTTCTCTTTCTCCTCCTCCTTCCTCTTCTCTTCTATTATCGTCTTTACTATCTCCCTTTTCTTCTGCCTCTTCCCTTTCTCCTCCTTCTTTGCTATCTCCCTTTCCTAGTACAATATGATTATAAGATAAAATATTAATACTTACAAATAGTAAAATACTTAGTAAAAATGAAAGATATATTTCTTTTCTAATCAACTGTAGTGTCAATAGTCATGTTATTTTAAATTATATTAGCTTTAAGTAACGTATTACTAGTTAATAATACTAATACATTTAATAGAAATAATTTCTATATAAAAATATAATTACATTGTTGTATATTTTAATAATTAAAACTTATTATTTGATCTATGTGTATTAACAAAAGTTAATTGTCTTATCCTATTCTTTTCATTTTTGAACCGCATTTTGGACACATCGTATTATCATGCTTAGTTCCACATACCATACAATAATAGTTAATCTTGTTAGAACTAAACATAGAAAAGTTCTCTCCTCCAAACTTTCTCATTTCTCTTCTTCTTATGTAAAAACTCAAAAATAATACGATTGGAATTATTACAATTATTGAATAGGGAAATGGAATTATAAAAGAAATTACAATACTAATTGCAAAATATATTGATATCCATTTTAATTGTTGTAAAATAAAATTTTTATTATCCACTAATTACATTGTATATTTCATATAAATAAATTTGATCATTATTAAATTTTTTCAACTTAAAAGACTTCTAAACTATTAATTAATATAACCAGAAGATTCGTATTTTATCTAAATAACTATAAATGATCGATATAACTTTAGGACATACTCCTGATGCTGATGATGCTTTTATGTTTTATGGATTAGCTAGCGGAAAGATAAGATCTAATGAATTTCATATAAACCATGTTATTGAAGATATTGAAAAGCTCAATAAACGTGCATTGAATAATGAATTAGATATAACAGCTATATCTGTTCATGCCTATGCATTTCTTAAGGATTATGTAATTTTGCGAAGTGGAGGAAGTTTTGGAATGAATTATGGTCCACTTGTTTTAGCAAAAGAGATTTTTTCAAAAGGAGATTTAACTAAAAAGATAATAGCTATACCTGGAAAAATGACCTCTGCATATCTATTGTTATCACTTTTTTTAGGCAATTTTAAAGAAAAAGAATTACCTTTTCATCTCATACCTCAGGCAATAATAGACAATCATGTTGATGCAGGTTTAGTGATTCATGAAATTCAACTTGCATATCATTTATTAAATTTACATAAAATTATCGATTTAGGGTCATGGTGGCATAATCTCACAAATGGTTTGCCCGTGCCCTTGGGTGTAAATATTGCAAATAATAAAACATTAACACTGGAACAGATCAGAAATTTTGACTCTTTATTTAAAAATTCTATAATTTATGGTCTAAATAATATGGAAGAAGCACTGGATTATGCAATGAATTATGGAAGAGGTCAATCAAAAGATATGATATCTAAATTCGTTAAAATGTATGTGAATGAAATTACTGTTGATATGGGTAAAAGCGGAAAAAAATCTTATACCTCCCTTCCAAATCTATTTTGCCTAATTTAGAATTTTATAAAATTATATTATACTCTAATTCTTATTTAATTATTAGAATTATAAGATCCTTAACAACTATCTTCATATTGTAATTATTTTCACGTAATTTAAAATGAATCTATATTTTTATAAATTTTACAATACTTAATTTTTATGTGGGGTTAAAAAATAAATCTATACTTTTAAAACTTTGAGAATTATATAAAAAGGTAACAGTTTGTTATAAATTGTAAATTTCTGATATCATCTTGATTTGTATAAAACTATTAGTATTTTTTTAATATCTTAAAAAAGGTATCTCGTTGAGCAGGTTCTCTTTTTATTTCTTTAATCAAATTTACAATTTCTTGTATGGATATTCCACTAGCTTTTCCAGCAGCGCGAAATATTTCTTCTGAAAAAGCTGTACCAACTAAATCATTACCTCCACATGTAAGTGCTACCTGGGCTATTTTTTTACCTAGAGAAACCCAATATACTGATATATTATCTAAAATATTTCTTAATAACAATCTAGCAATAGCTATTATTCGTAGATCATAATTAGATGGACTTTCTCTAACAATCAACTTTTTCTTCTCTAATTCAGTATTCTCTAGACTAAATTTAAGTGGTATAAAAGTATTGAAACCATGAGTTTTTTTATGAAGTTCTCTTATTTTTATAATATGATCTATAATATGTTCTGGTTCCTCAATATGTCCGAAAAGCATAGTAGAATTAGTTTTCAAACCAATTTCATGAGCTTGTCTAGCCGTATCGAGCCATTCTTCTCCTGAGCATTTTCCTCTTACAATAATATTTCTTATAGCCGGGCTAAAAATTTCTGCTCCTCCGCCAGGAAGTGCATCCAAACCAACATCCTTTAATCTCAATAAAATTTCTTTAACTGAGTTTTTTGTTAATTTAGATATAAAAAAAATTTCGGCGGGAGTAAGAGCTTTAACTTTTATAAATGGGAATTCTTTTTTTATATTCTTTATCATATTTTCATAATATTCTAATCCAAGTCTAGGATGGAATCCCCCTACTATGTGTAATTCTGTAGCACTCATTTGTTCTATAGCTATTCTAGCTCTTTCAATTATCTGTTCATTAGTTAATGTATAAGCATCATCTTCATGCCCTTTTCTATAAAAAGCACATAAAGAACAACTTGCTGCACAAATATTAGTATAATTTAAATAATATGATGAAACAAAAGTCACTGTATCACCTTTACATCTTCTTCTAATTTGATCAGCAACAGAACCTAAAATGAATAGATTTTCTTTAAACAGTTCTAAACCATCATTATATGTTAATTCTTCTCCAGATAATACTTTTTCAATAGCTTGTGTAGGTTTTGATATAATACTGTTAATATTATTAGTAATCAATATAGTATGTCAATTAACTTATTATTTGATATATATTCTTCTATATTACAGAAGATATATTCTCTTGTAAAGAATAAATAGAATAATCAAACTATAATTTTTAATTGCAAAATAGTTTAAGTTGTATTGTCTCGAAATCAGAAATTGGAGATATTTTAAATAATGTATTAGAAGGAAAAAGACTTGATCTTCATAATTGTAAGGAATTGCTAAAATCTGATGATGTATATACAATTGGCTTGGTTGCTAATACTCTTAGAAAAACCCTTTTTGGTAATACAGCCACTTTTATAAACAATATTATCTTGAATTATACGAATGTTTGTATAACCTACTGTAAATTTTGTGCTTTTTATAGACCTCCAGGTCATGCAGAATCGTATACACACAATATGAAAGACATACTGAAGAGAATCGCATTGTCTAAAGAAATATTTGGAATCACTCAAATTCTTTTTCAAGGTGGGCATAATCCAAATTTATCTATTGAATATTATGAAGAAATTTTTAAGGAAATAAAAAAATTCTATCCTTCAATTGCCATTCATGGTCTTTCTGCCTCTGAAATTGATATGATATCTAAAGTCGAAAGAAGTAGTTCTAAAGAGATCCTATCTAGACTACGAGACGCAGGATTAGATTCATTACCAGGAGCAGGGGCAGAAATTCTTGATGACAGGGTAAAATCAGTAATAAGTCCTCTTAAGATAAAAAGTAATCAATGGCTAAACATTATGGAGGAAGCACACGAGCTTGGAATCAAGTCTTCAGCAACAATGATGTATGGAACTGTAGAAACAGATGATGAGATCGCACAACATATAATGAAAATATCTGATTTACAAGAAAAAACTAATGGATTTATAGCTTTTATTCCTTGGGGATTTGAACCTAATAAGACTCAAATGCAAACAGAAGGAATTGCTAAATATTCTTCTGGAGGATTAAGATTACTAAAAATGATCGCAATCTCGAGAATAATGTTCTATGGGCTAATCTCTCATATTCAATCATCTTGGCTTACCAATGGAATTGGAATGGCACAATTGGCTCTTTATTTTGGTGCTGATGATTTTGGTGGAACATTGATAGGTGAAGAAGTAGTAAGTGCAACTGGAGCACGATCAACTGAACTTACCTCTAATAATATTATTGAATCTATTAAACAAGCAGGATTTTCTGCTGCAGAACGAGATAATTTTTATAATATAATAAAAAATTTCTAATTGTCATAAAGAGAGTATTATGAATACATTAAGTATATTGAACTATGTATTATAATAATATATAGATTATTTTTAGTAAAAACTCAATAGTAATACAAGTACGTTTAAATGTCCTCTTTAGCAAATTAATCCTTTATATGCCTGTTGGTATTGATGATATGGCAATTTATGTTCCAAAGTTATATCTGGATTCAAAGGATTTTGCAATAGCTAGAGGAATAGATCCTCATAAACTAGAAAATGGGATAGGAATATATAAAATGGCCATGGTTGATACTAATCAGGACCCTGCTTGTATGGCAGCGAATGCCTGTTTAAAATTAATGCAAAAAAATGATCTTAAACCGCAAGATATAGGTAGAATGTATGTTGCAACTGAATCAGCATTAGATGAATCAAAAGCTATGAATTCTTTTGTCATTGGAATGCTTGAGCAGATTTATGGTGAGGGATCTTTTGAACATGCTGGTGGAATAGAATGTAAATTTGCCTGCGTAAGTGGCTCCTATGCATTATATGATAATGCTAATTGGATTAGAGCAGAAGAAAATAACGATAGAGCTGCGATTGTTATTGTAAGTGATATTGCAAAATATGATTTAGGATCAGCTGGAGAGTATACACAAGGAGCAGGTGCAATAGCTATGTTAATAAAAGAAAATCCTAGATTAGTTGCTTTTGATCCTAAAGTTACTTCTACAATAATTAAAAATGAATATGATTTTTACAGACCTTTTGGAAGGGAAACTCCTCTAGTTAATGGAAATTATTCTAATTACTTATATCTAATTCAAGTTAAAAAAGCATTTGATAGTTACCGAGAAAAAGCGATTAAAACTAAATTAATTCAATTAAAAGAAGATGAATCAATAACAGATAAAATAGATTACATTAGCGTACATTTACCTTATCGAAAAATGGGTGAAAAAGCATTAGCATATCTTCTACGACATGAATGGAGATATTTACCGAGATGGAAACAAATAATAGAAGAAGTAGGAATGAATGAACCTACTCCAAAAGATCCTAGAGGAACAATTGAATCTATATTAGCTGATAAGGAGTTTATGAAAGAAGATGAAAAGTTCAGGAAAGCATTTATACGTACTTCTTTTTTCAAAAAAGTTTTTGAACAAAAAATGGCTAGCTCTCTTGAAGCTTCATCTATAATAGGAAATCTTTATACTGCATCCATGTACATGGGATTAAGAAGTCTATTAGAATTCGAATATAAGAAAAACATTGACTTGGAAAATAAAAGAATAGGATTTGGATCATATGGAAGTGGAAGTAGTGCCATGGTTTTTAGTGGTGTTATACAATCTACCTATAAAGAAATTGTTAAAGACATGAGTTTAGAAAAAGAAATAGGTGAACGTTCTAAATTGGATATGCAGGAATATATTGGTCTTCATTCAAACGAAAGAAAAATTAATGACCCAATATCACCTCCTAAAAAGGAATTTGTTTTAGTAAAAATTGGTGGCAATACCGCAGATAAGGCCGGGTTAAGAGAATATGTTTTTTGTAACTAAAAATTTTTATTAGTTGATATTATCTAAATTCTATACCTGCATCCAAGAAACCTGCAAGTAATAAGATTATTATAGAGAAAATAACAGTTAGCCTTCCATAGTTAATAATTTTAGAGCGGATTATGTTAATATATCCTAATTCTCTTTTTTCAATAATTTTTGCTTCTATATCTTTTCCAAAGCTTTTGATATGAGTAATATAACTTGCCAAAGTAATAATTACTAATACAATTTTAATCAACAACAAAATTCCATAATCAGTTTCAATAAAATTATATGGATATTCAAAAAAAAATCTTGAGTTATATAACCCTGTTAACATCAAAATAATAAATGAAGGGAATGCAATGGTATTAAATCTTCTACCAATTTTTATCATGATAATAATTCTTTCTTCCATTGAATTTCCAATATGCTTTAACATGGGAGCAAGAATTATTCCAATAAAAATTGATCCACCAACCCAAATACTTGCAGATAATAGGTGAATCCATATAATAAAACCATCAATTATATTCATAGTTCGTCAGTGTTAGTCTAAAACATATAAATCACTTTAATGTATCTTTTATAGTGCTATATAATATTATAATTAAGAAACATTTTAATTCTTTTTTTGAAACTTTAACTATAATATATGTTCCTTAGTAAAAGAAGAATTGTACTTTTTGGAGTAATAGGTGTTTTAGCAATTACAATTATTGTCCTTCCACAAATTCAATATTTTGTTAATGCTCCTGATGTGAATGCAATTGATTTTAAACTGTCGTCTGTTAATATTACTAATCTTTCAAATAATACTAATAATATTGAACTACTCTTACTTTTTGATGTTTCTAATCTATCGGGAAAATCTGCAACGACCTCAAAAGTTGAATATGATCTTTTTGGAGATAGTGAATTATTAGGTCATGGTGTTTTATCTTATGAAGATATTCCATTAAATGGTAGGCCACAACTTACTCCCGGACAAACCACTACTTTGAAATCTTCAATTATTCTTCAACCATCTGATACAAATATGGATATAATTGAAAATCTAATAAACAATCCATCAGATTCAATAAATAGTACAAGATGGAATGTTAATGGATCAAGTCAAATAGAATCAGCATTTGTTATTGTTCAAAAAGACTTCAGTGATGATCTCTAATTTTCAGAGAATAAAATAAATGAAATTTTTTATATATCTGTTAATTTCTATAGCTGATTTAATAGTCCTCTTTTTTTTGTATCAAGAATAACCCATTGTTCAATCCAATTACATTTTGCAGGACTATATTGGCTTGTTTCATCCTCTGTAGAGCATAAATGTTGAAAAGTACAACTAAAACATGGTGCTCCTTCAACACTAGCAATTTCAATGGGTCGTCTGTCTGCTTTTAATTGTGGTATTTTTTTAACTATCAGTTTGTATGTCCATCTACCTTTGTATAATATTCTTTCTCTAGAAATAAGAGATTGTTTTTCAAGATTTCCAACTAATCTTGATCCGTCTCTGCTGTCTATAGAGAATGATTTACAAAGTTCTGTTTGAAATATTCCTGTTTCTCCACTATCTACTATTGCTTGAAATACTTGTTCTGTTAATTCACTTTTATTTTTTGCATGTAATTTTGGGTTATTTTCATTTGAAGACAAAATATATTATTTTTAAGTGTATTTGATATAAAAATCTAATGTATTGCGTATATAATAGCTAGTATCGTATAACCATTTAATTTGTTTTATATATAATTTTGAAAGTTCAAAAATATTAATACTTTTCAATTCGAAATAATTCCAAAGTATTATTGAAATGAAATAATTATTATATTATAATTTTCATATTTCTCAATTACAAAATCAAAATTAGCTTTTTCTGTACCCATTTTCTTTAATAACTTTCATTATTAATGAAGATTTTTGTTTTTCATGATTAGTAAGATATGGGATATTCTTCAAAATATAATTGTGTAGTATACATAGATTGATTCAGAATTCCTACTTTAACATGAATGTGACTAGCACGGATAAAATCACCATCGCCATATTGCTTGGGATATATAGTGTCTAATACATATTTTCCTTCATTGTCATTTTGAATTTTTTTCCTCTAAGTGTAAATCCCTCTATCATATTTCAATTAGAATCAACTTGCCAAAAATCCAATACTGCTCCCGTAACCTCATTACATTGCATATCTAGAATTCTACCACTTATAATCAATCTATCTCCTTCCACTCCTCGGAAAATCTGTTTGAATGGAGCTCCTTCCTTGTAGTACGGATCTTGTATATCTGTTTCAGTTAAGTAACAAAAAGAATTATTCGAGGAAAAATTGTTGTCCTGTGCTATAGAGCACGCGATATCGAACTACTTGTAGTTAAAATATAATTAAAAAAATATATAGATTATGTTATTGCTAATTGAGGTATCTTTGTTTGATATTCTCTATTATGCATTAGAAGAATTGGTTGTTGTTGTTTTATGGATATTATCCCTAGTAACTTCTTGGAATGTTTTTACCGTATTAGATCCTATTTTTGATAGTTCCTTTACATTCTCTTTTGTATGCTGAACGGATGTATTGACAGAATCTAGATTTGCAAATATAGTATTATTCATTACTCTAGTTGCTGCTACTGCATTATCGGCAAAGCTACTAACTATCTTTCCATAGTTTTCAGCCAATTGTCTAGGAGATATAGTCCAATCAGACCAAAGCTGTAATGAATTAACTAGAATATCTTTTTGTGATTCTACATAATTATCTGTAATTTCTCTAATAGCTTGAATTGTATTTTCCTGATAATCATTAACGATTTGTGTATAACGTGGAATTTCTTTTCTTGCTTCATTGGTTGTTTTCTTGATATTATCTTTAGTTTCATCTATTACTTTATTAACTGCTTGTTGTTGTTCTCTTTGAAATTGTTGTTCTGTTATTGATTGTGTTTCCTTTGATTCTTCTTCTTTGCGTTCTTGTCTTTTAGTTGACATGTATTTAATAAGCTGTCAGGAAAGCATATAACCAATCATATACAACGATATTGATTATCATTAACATGTATTAATAGTAATTAGTGGTCGAAAGGAGTAGAATCTTCCACGTAATAGGTTATAATACTATCTTGTATTTAGTTTTTTTATTTGATTATGTCGATAGGAAATTGTCAATTTTTGTATCTAATAAAGTAAAAATAAGATTCTGTAAACTCTTAATTGGTTACAAACTAGTGTAGAAAAAGTCGTTTGATAATTTTTCCAAAAACTAAAAAATAAAGTTAAGGTTAAAGAGTATTGTTGTATATTATTTTGCCTTGTATTTTCCAAGCAATAAAGAGTTTGTCACTACAGTTACAGAGCTCATAGCCATTGCTAATCCTGCAAGTATCGGGAGCCAACCAAATACACCTAATCCAAGAATAGGCACTAGTGCACCAGCTGCTATAGGTATTAAACCAGTATTATATGCAAATGCCCAGAACAAATTCTGTTTTATCTTTGAAACCGTTCTTTTACCTAAATCTAATGCAGTTACAACATCTCTAATATCATCTTTAATAAGTATAATTCCACCTGTTTCTTTTGCAACATCAGTTCCCGAACCTATTGCAATTCCTAAATCTGCTCTTGCCAATGCGGGAGCATCATTAATACCATCACCAACCATTGCAACAACTTTATCCTTATTTGTCTTCAATTTAGCCACTACTTCTTCCTTTTGATGAGGGAGTACCTCTGCTATTACTTTGTTAATACCAAGCTTGAATGCTACTGCATTTGCAGTTTTCTCATTATCTCCAGTAAGCATTATTACTTCTATTCCTTTAGATTTCAAAGCTTTAATTGCATCTTTAGCATTTTCTTTTATAGTATCAGATATAGCTATTATGCCTGAAAGAATATTATCTATTGCAACTAAAACTGCAGTCTTGCCTTCTTTTTCAAATACAGTAAGTCTTGCATCTACACTTTCAGTAACTGCAATCTTACTGCTATCTTCCATCATCTTTCTATTGCCAATCATAATTGTATGATTCGAGTATACTGCTTTGAGACCATGTCCTGAAATTGCTTCAAATGAATCTGGATTAGTAATTGGAATGCCATTTTCTTTAGCTTTTCTGATTACTGCCTGTGCTAAAGGATGTTCTGAACCAGATTCCGCTATTGCTGCAAGTCTTAGTAATTCTTGTTCTCCAATGTCTTCTGTTAAAGATACCAAGTCAGTTACAGATGGTTTTCCTACAGTTAATGTACCAGTTTTATCAAAAATAATAGTATTAACTTTATTTGCTATCTCTATATGTTCTCCTCCTTTATACAATATGCCATTTTCTGCACCTTTACCAGCACCCATCATAAGAGCAGCAGGAGTAGCAATACCTAAAGCACATGGACATGCAATTATCATTACAGAAACAAATGCAAGAATTGAATATGTTAATCCTGCATCTCCTATAAAATACCATCCCAAAAATACTCCTATTGCTATCATTACAATAGCGGGAACAAAATATTTTGCAACTTGGTCTACCATCTTCTCTAATTTTGCCTTTCCAGTTTTTGCTTCTTCCACTAATGTTATTATCTGTGAAAGTACTGTGTCTTGCCCTACCTTTGTTGCTTTGACTTTAAGAAGACCGTTCTTGTTAATTGTAGCACCTATTACCTCATCTCCTTTTGTCTTGTCTATTGGAATACTTTCACCTGTTAAGGCTGATTCGTCAATAGAAGAATTTCCTTCAATTATTAAACCATCTGTTGGAACTCGCTCTCCAGGTCTAATAACCATCAAATCACCTTCTCCTATTTGCTCTACTGGAATTTCTATTTCTTTAAACTCCTTTGTTATTGCTTTTAATTTAGATTTATCAAAATTTATGTGACTTTGATTAAGATCGTCGATGTTGTTATTGTTATTTTTGCTTAATTCTGTCTTTTCGTTTCCTTCATTTATTACAAGTCTTAATATCCTGGCAGTCCTTGGCTTTAAATCAAGTAATTTTCTTACAGCATCTGAAGCCTTTTCCTTGGTTTTTGTTTCAAGCAATCTTCCAACTAAAATGAGTGTAATTATTATTGCAGCTGTCTCAAAATATACCGCAGTGAAGGGAAAATATCCAGGAACAATAGTTACAATTGCACTATATAGATATGCAGCTGTAGTTCCTATAGCTATTAGTGTATCCATGTTAGATGCTTTAGCTTTAACTCCATCCCAAAATCCTCTATAAAAACGCCATCCAATCCAGAATTGTATTGGAGTTGCTAAAGCCAAAAGTATGTAATTTGTATATTCCATCATTTCCATTGGAAAGATATGTCCTATTTGGGGAATCATATGTGGTAAGCTAAGTATAATTATTGGTATAGTAAGCGCAATACTTATAGCAACATGTATCTTTAATTTCTTTAATGCTTTTTCTGGTTCTAGGAACTCATTCAAACATTGTGATGAGCAAAAATAGTATTTTATTCCGTCTTTACTATGTTGTATAGAATTTTTGTTTTCTTCTACAAACATTCCACAAATTATGTCTTTTGCCATACTAGGATTTAGACAAATACATATTTAATATAAGGACTTTACAAATGTAAAGGATAAATAACTACTAAGACCTAAATATCATAGAATATTATGCCTTTACATCTAGATGACAACGACATTGCAATTATAAAATCACTTTTAAAAGATGGAAGAAAATCATTTAGGCAAATATCAAGAGAAACAGGAATAACTACACCCACAGTCAAGGCAAGATTTGAAAGACTAGTCAATATAGGTTTTATTAAAGCAGTTCTTCCAGTATTTGATTTTGGCAAAGTGAATAATACAAAAGATATAATTCAAATACAAAATATCAATAAAGACAATGCAAGAAGAAAAGAAAACGAGGATTTTGAAAAAAATGGTCATAAGAGCATATTTGGGGAAGAAGTATACAAAATAGAAGAAAAAATTACAAATGGACTGGCAATAAACCTTGTATGTGATTATTGTGATGGACCAGTTCTTGGCAAACCTAGAGTTTTAAAATTTGCAGACTTGGAACGCTTTTTTTGTTGCAATTCATGTAAAACAGATTATAGTGAAAAATATAAGGGAAGAATAGAATCAATAAAAAAAAGATATGAAGGTAAATCTGAAATAGAAATTTGAAATTAATTCTTTTGATTTAGTAGTAGTTTTGATTTATTTACCTTAATATCCATATTTTGAAGGATTTTGTTCTAATTGTTGTTTGCATGCAGCCGAGCAAAGATATATTTTGTTTCCATTAATTTCTGAAATATATTTTGCGGTCTTCTCATCTATATTCATATTACATACAGGGTCTTTTGCCATGCCATGATATAGACAAATAGATATTTAACAATGGGACTTTACAAATGTAAAAAGATAATGTTAAAAGAAATATAATTTAATAACAGATAACAATTGCGATAGAATAACAATATCTTCTTTAATTTTTACATTTTTATCGAATGCTAATATATTATTGAATTAGCTATAGATGATTTAACAGGAATAATAAATACAATTGCTTTAAATGAAGAGAAAATAAGAGATAAGAATTTTTTAATAATTTACAATTTCAATAAATTTTTATCTTCTTAATGCTGCATAAGTGTCATAGATTCTTTTTCTACAATATCATTTGTTGCAGTATTATGGTGCATCTTTGTTTGAACAGAATTATCAATAGCAGATGTATCCAATCCAATACCACTAATTAATGTTCCAAACATTTCATTTGGACTAGAAAAATGTCCTTCAGTTTTACTAACATCTATAGTCAGTCCTAAAACTTTTTTGCCCATAAGATGAATAGTTAAAGGAACACTTTTGTATTCATTCTTATTATCATCAGAATAAATATCTGCTATTCCTATTACAACTATATCTTTGTCAGTAAGTATGACCTTATCTGAACTAAAGTTACCAATATTGTGATTATGAGAAAGGCTACCATCTGGTTTTATCATTGTAAAATTAGCAATAAAGTCTGCTTTACTATTATTGTTATTGATGAGAATATTGTTATTATTGTTAAGATTACTACTACTATCATTAGTTATGTTGTTTATTGTTAATTCCCAAAATCCTCCTTGAATCCATGTAACAATTCCGTTCTTTATTTGATTATTTGCAAAATGTCCAAAGGCTTTTATCATTTTAGAATTATTTTGTTTCTCTGAATTATCATTTAATAGTGAAGTGTTTGTCGATAATGATGATTGTGCTATGGCATGTTGGACAAGGTTAGCCTGTGATTGTATTGATAATGATTCTATTACTATTAGAGATACAAATCCAATGAAAATTATAGTATATGCATATCTATGAAAATATCGATGAGAATCAATCAATAACTACTATTTTTATTGGCATATTATAAATTCTTATTCTCCAAAGAAATCAAATATAATAATATAGTATTATACGAAAGTATATAGTGAATATTGTCATTCTATAAATGCTAATTCAACATTGTATCATATTTATTTACATAAATATGGATTACTTTATAATTTATTATATTATTGACTTCACTATTCTTTATTAGATTTTAATAGTGATATTGAGTTTCTGCTTTTTTTAAAATTACTTTAGTTACCAGTTATAATAACTAATTATTAGGTTTGGTAGAATCCTCTAGAAATTTCAATACAATTCTTTTTGTCAAATACAAGTAAAAATTATTCAATAAAGCAATAGTCATCTATTTTACATACAATGAGAAAGAGAAGGCTATTCATATGATAATCATGTTGTTGTACTTTGGACTAATGTAGTAATAGTAATCTCGGTAATGATATTAAAAATATATGAGTAAAGTTTATTGTCATAATCTTCTAGGACCAAATAACTCGATTGAATTTCTAGAATATATGTTATTCAGATTATGATATATATAGCATTATTTATCAGTTAAAACATTCTCACTCTCTATGTTTTGAATTTAATATTATAATTACAATAATAATTTACTATTATCAAAATAAAAAAGACTTAGGAAACATCGAAGCATAACGCATTACTTTGAATATCTATATTATTTCCTGCAGCAGTTATATTTTGTAAAGAAAATAAAAATTAAAGAAGTTTTTTTATTTATCAGTCGTCATCATAGTCATAATGTTCTTCATATTCTTGATAATAGGAGGGGGTGTCCTGAACCTATTCCCTTCATATTTATACAAAAGACTAGTCTTTACCTATTTTCCTTCTTCCCTTTGTCTTATTACATCTATAAAATAGCAAAAGCTTGTATATGAATTCCTATATATATTGCGGTCACCGGGATTTGAATTCCCGCTTTACTTTAGTAAAGTCCCGGGTTGCGGGCTAACTTCGCATGGTGTATGCATGGAAGGCCAGTGTCCTAACCAAACTAGACGATGACCGCAATTCATTATTTAAGAAATATTATAGATATTAAATCTTATCATCATCTAAAATGATTATTGTATTTTATTTATGAGATATCTATGGATATATCAAATCAAAATCAATTTCTCCTGCGTCGGCTTGAAAGCTAGATGTTTGTCTATATGCAAAATTTCCATTAACTTGAAAACTAGAGGTTTTATCAGTAATTTTATTCCATACATTCTCTATTCTATTATCTTTCTGTATTATTTTTTCATCTTTTAGTGTTACAGTTCCATTACCAATTATAGGATAAATTCCAGCAGAAGAATCAACAAATCCTTCTGGTATTTGTCCTATATCTCCAGATGCAATACGGATGTTTTCCAAGTTTACATTATAATGAATATTTTCAAGAATTAAAGTTCCTTGATTTGGATTATAAACATCAAATATTGTATTGACTTTAATATTATTATCATCAATATTTGTAATTGAAACATTTTTCAATGAAATTTCCAAGTTTTTTGCTTCTGTCACTGCTTCCTGATTAAATTTAAAATTAGATCCTTGCGAAACGATCATTATTATAACTGCTACTGCAATAATTCCAATAGCAGAATACATAATTTTTTTATTTATAGGACCTACTTTATACTTGTAAATTTTTTTGGTAATTTCTTTTATTTCATTGTTAATTTTCTGCTTAAAATCATTAAAATCTTTTGATGGTGATGAGCTACTTGATTTACCCTTTGGTGGATGAGATTCTGTTGAACTATAGTCTGTAAATCTGGAATTATTACTTTTATCGCCTTTACTATCATTATTAGAGATATCAAAGAAGTTAGAATTGTCTGAATTATTATTGCCTTTGTCATTCTTTTTAGTGCTGTTATTATTACTATCTTTGCCATTCCCTTGATCTTCATTATCCTTTTTACTATTCAATTATGTAAATTATACATTTAACATAATTTAATAATTTTCATTAAATTTAAAATTATTCTAATTTTTATGTTATTTTGAGTTTATATTCTGAAATTCTTTTTTTGATAAATTATTCTTTCTCCTTTTGCAATCTGAATTATTCTGGTTGCTGGGATAATTTCAAAATTTTGGGAAATCTCAATAAATTCTAAAAGAGGGATCGAAATAATTTTATTGAAATCTCTATATGAAATAATATACATAGCTGGATTATCTGCATATATGGCTTTACTTAAAATTTCTTGTAGCTCCCCTTTTTTTTTCCCCATGTCTTTTCTTCTTTTCTTCTTATTCTTATTCTTCTATTTAGTTTTAATAAAACTAAATATATGATTTTTCAAAATTTAAAAGAAATTACATTAATTATTAACAAATATATAAATCAAAAATATGAGATTCTATTATTTACCATGATGAATATTAATCAAATTCTAAATTTGCTCTTTAATTCATTGTCTTTCTAATAGTGGTAAAAATTGAGGGCCATTATTTATTCAAAGAATGTCTATTAATTAATAAAATATTTTGATTAGTAAATAAAATAGACCTATCATTAGCACATTCTATTCAATACCTTAAGTTGTAGGGATAATTCATAAAATAGTCAAATTGCATTTTATAATTAAAAGAGAATCTACAATGGAATGCAGATATATCTATAATTGTGATTCTAATTATCATTATTGAAATTACTTATTCTAAGCGGATTATGATCCTATTATGAATATCAGAAAATTCAATTAATAATTAAATAATATCAAATGATTATGCTTCTTTTGTAAGTCTATTATAGTCATCTTCAATTCTAATTATATCATTTTCATCAAACTTTCCATAGGATATTTCTAATATTATACAGTTATTTTCTAATGCTGTTATTCTATGTTTAGCTCCACAAGGAATTGTTATATTATCATTTTCTTTAACTATGTAGACTTTTTCATCAATCTCTATCTTAGCTTTTCCTTTTACAATTTTCCAAAATTCGCTTCTATATTGATGGTATTGAAGACTCAGTCTAGAATTTGCATTAACATAAATTAATTTGACTGTACAATTCTGATTCTCATGGAATTTTTCAAATTTTCCCCATGGACGACTTTCAGTATAAACATCCATTACTATAAAAATTATTATTTCTAAATCATATAATAATTACTAATGAATGTTCAACATCTACTCTCACTACTAAGTATATTTTGTATTGGGAATGTATAAAAGAATCATTAAAATTAATTATTAATAAATTTGTCTGAAATGCATTTTACAGATGGAAATTTAATTATTCTATATGCTATTCATAAAAATTCCTCTTTAAAATTACCACCTCATATTATTGAAAGAATTGAACATTGTACTAGACTATATCAGGTTATTTTAAAATCAAAACCAGATTCTCATAAAACCATTATATTAGTAATTGCTGAATCACATTATTCTGAATTGATAAAAAAAGAATTGATGAATAGACAGATAAATGAAGAAATTATAATAATTGATTCTGACTCTAAAAAAGTATCCCATATTTTTGATAATCTTAAAGAATTGCTTAAACAAAAGATGAATCCACCCTATGTATATTTTGTAGGTTCAGTCTGGCTAAAAGACATATTTGATTCAATTGTTAAATCACCGCAATTTAAAGAATACAAAATTCAATTTGAAGGAGCATTAGACCATAGGCCTGTCATAGAAGTTGAACATGATAAATCTCTTGAAATTCCTAGAAAAGGAAAAGAACATTTCAAACAAGCAATAAAAAATAAAGCATTAGATATGCTGTTGAATTATATATTTCCGGAAGAGCAGAAATAATTATTTCAAAAAAAAAAAAATAAAAATTTTGTAATTTTTATTGAGAAAATGCTACTACTTTTCTTCGTTAATATTATTAAATACTCAATAAATTTTATATTTATCTAGCTATCTTTGATTCCGTATCAAACAAGCTATCTACTTGTTCTTTAGTAAAAGCATAGTCCCATACTTGGATATCATCTAATTGTCCTGTATAATTACCATTTAGGTTTCCCTTTTCAACTAAGGAGTTTGCTCCTAACCTGATAGGTTGTTTCCCTGTAGTATCAGGTGTTATTCCTATATTTGTTGAGTTGGTTGCAACCTCTAGACCATCCATATATAGCTTTAATAGGTGTGATTCATCATCAAAAGTTATAATTGCATTATGCCATACTCCATCAGCATAAGATCCCTGGGAAGTAAGAAAATAATCATCTCCATTTGAAGCTTCAAATCCACCTGTAACTTTTTCTCTATTGTTAAGCCATATTCCATAATTAAGATTAAATGCGGGCCTGTCACTTCCAAATCCACCTTTATTTAACAAAATAGCATTATTTCCTGAAGTGACATTCATTGTTGTATTAAACCATACAGATACTGTAAAACTATTTAGATTAATATCACGACTATTTACGACATCTGCATAATTAATACCTGAAAACTCAATTACCTTTGAATTCTTAACAACAGGCGGTTTATTCTCTTGAGCGAATATCTCTATATGATTTAAAAAATTATTTTTATTTTCTTCTGCTGTTGTTAAGCCAAAATATAACAATAAAACAACAAAACTAGAACCTATGATAGCCGAGATTTTTCTATTCATTTATAATTTATAAAATTTTCATAATTTAAATATTTTTCTTTTTATCTCATAGAAAATAGTTATAGTAAAAATATGAAGAATTTAATACAGAAAATTTACCAACCAATTTTTTTTGGAGAGGTAAGTTGCTTTTCTAATTCATCTAATCTTTGAACAGAATCAGGATTCTTGCGTAATTCTGAAAAAGAATCGTCAGTTCTAATTCTTTGCATTACTGCAATTACCTCCTCTTCTGTTACACCATGTTTTTTATCATATTCTATTTGTTTAGTACAATTAGACATAGTACTATATTTTTTAAAATTGCGCTTCTCAAATGAGGTCGCATTTGGAGATAACCCCTTTATATATCGAACAATTACCTTTTCAACATGTTCTAAATGCCACTCTTTCATAGCAAAACTATTGGGTTTCATAATTATATCTACATCTACTTTTGCTGAAAAGGATATTTAAATTAATAATATAAATTATACCATTAAATCAATATATTTATATTATTATATGAAATTTTTTTCATATGTTAATATACTTTCATCAAATTTTTTTAGAAAATTATTATGACAAATATTCTGTTAATTTAATATTTTCTTCTCCCGGAATCTTTGCAATTTCAAATCTTTCTTTATCTTTTAATAATGTAGCTGTTGCATCAATTCCTAATTTTGTTGTAAGTAAATTGATTTGATCACTAGATGGATCAAGGCTCGATCCTTTTGAATTCTTAATAATAATCATATCTTTATCTGCCTGGCATCTTGTTGATATTGCATATTCTACTTCCACAGAATTTGTAGGGTCAATATCTTCATCAACTACTATTGCAATTTTAAGTGAGGGATGAGCTGCAAATGCTGCAAGCAAAGCATTTTTCGACTCTCCTTCTACTCTCTTTTTTATCTGTATTACTGCTGTTAGCCAATTACTTCCTCCATCTGTTAGAAACACTTGTGAAGTACTTGGAATAACATTTTTTACTTGATCTAACATCTTTGATTCAACAGGTAATCCCATCAATAAACGATGTTCCGAATAACCAGGTAGTATATCATGGAAAATAGCGTTATCTCTAAATCTTATTTTTTCTAATTCAAATATAGGTTGTTGTCTTCTAAAATCATATGTTTTTAACATCTCTACCATCCATTCCTCTTGGGTTTTATCATGCAATATTTTTCCTTCTAAAACTATTTCCGACATTGCAGGAATAAGAAGTTGTGAATACTTGTTAATATCCAATAGAAGATTTCCATTTAATATTGTATTTGCTATATGCATTTCGTCTATGCCATATGATGCTTGATAAGCTGCAGATATATTAATTGCAGGATGCACTCCTATCACAATTGCAACTTTCAAATCTTCTTTATGATCTTTAGAATACATAAAACATTTATGTAAATGTCTTCCTTCTACCATTCTTATTGCCATATTTTTATCATCTAATTTTAATAACCTATGGGTAGAAGAATTCTGATTTCCTTTTTCTTGATCTTTTGCATACACAATTGATGAAGTAATATATGGTCCAGCATCCTTTTCAAAATGTGTAACAATTGGAAGAATCGATAAATTATTTGATGAATTCTGATAATATGGAGGTATATTATTTATTACTTTTACATTGATATTTATATTATTAATAGATTTGTTAATGATTTTATGAATATCGTTTTTTTCTTTTGATCCCATTGCCATGGCAAATCTTTTTCTTGTTCCAATAAGATTACTAATTACAGGAATAGTTTTATTTTCGACATTTTCAAATATTACAGCTTTATTACCATCAAGTTTACTAACTATTCCTGGTAATTCAAATATACTATTAACATTCTTTTGAATTCTGATGATTTCATCTTCATGTTCTAGTGATTCTATAAATTCTCTAATGTCATTATTATGAATATTAGTAATATTAGAATTATTTTTTTGCATTATTTTCAGCCTGTGTACTAATCATGCTTAGTATCTCCCCCATAATTGTTTTCATACTTTTAAGATCTAATTGTATTTTAGTATGGAGAGACACTAAGCAAATTCCATTTAACATTAATGATATTCTTTGAGCAATAGAATTAATGAAAATTGAATCAAATTTACTGGGTATTATTATAGCCGATGTTACTTTATTTGATATACTAGATGATATGGTAATGGATCCTATTTTATTAGAATTTTCTGATACTATGATAAAACATCCATTCTCAAAAAAAATTAATTTTATACGAATGGTTCTTTTATCTTCTATTTGAATATCTTTGACTAATACATTATCTTTTTCTTCCATTTTTATACTATTGTGATTTACCAATATCATTTTTATCAATTGAGTTAATGATAATTATAAAAAAATTTTAAATTAATGTTAAAGGTTATTTTTAATTATTCAAATTATTCTTATTATAAATTGTAAAAATTTAAATGAATTGTTGTATAGACATAAAAATATATTAATCCTAATAAATTTTAACCAACTATTGTTACCTTTATGACAACAATTAAAGTTAATACTTATAAAATTTTAAAGGTTTATATCGATTGTGAATGCAGCTTTTTATTCTTTGATTACTATTAATATTAATTATGGTCTATCCTTGGATCAAAGATTTTTCCATTTCTAAAAGCAATAAGTCTAGCTGATGATTTATCCTTAAGTATTCTTCTATTACTTTCGGTATTTTGGATAGATGAAGTTCCATGTTCATTTACTATCTCTATATGAACTAAATCTTTAAAATTGGATTTTATTAGAAATGCGATATTTTTAGCCATATTGATATTACCGTTTCCTATTCTTACAATTTTTTTCTTCGCATGTATTTCTGTGAGTATTTTAATAATGAAATTCAAAGCTGATTCGATTGTAGATAATACTATACTTTCTATTTCGTCATATAAATAAAAAATCGATATGCCTATTCTATTTCCAGGATCAATACCAATTGTTAATTGATCATAAGGATGAGATTTTATCAGTTTCCTTAATATTTTTGCCTTTATTATTACAGGATTATCATTTAATTCTGAATCCATTATTACATTCTTTTTCTTGAATATAAGAGATTCTTCCTTGGATGTAATTATTATTTTTGAATAAGAGTTTAGAGCTTCAGAAGGTGATAATTCCTCATAATTTAATTGAAGCAATTTAAGAGTATTAATAATTTTATAATATGATTTACCGTTAAGTGTAGCTACAGTAATTTTTTGATTTATTGTTTCCCTCATTAAGGGTAATTCAATAACTTCTTTATCACTAATGAGTATTAAATGTTATGTAACTGGATGATTTAGTACTTTAATCTAGTAATTTCCAAAAAATAATAATTACATTTGATTTGTAAATATTAATTTATTCTTTTTGATGGCAATTTACTAATATATCATTTACTGATTGAGGGCTTTGAGATATAATCTTGAATTATCATCCCATTTGTTCTTGAATCTATTCGATATTGTTATGATCGTCATGACAGCAATGAATGAAGGATCCAATATTTTTTCTGGGATCAATTATTGGTTTAACAGAAAGCCGGTATATTGTAAGCTTTACTTTATTTCTTGTAAGATTATTAAAATCATTTATTTATAAAATTTTACTATTATTTAGTAAACTTTCAAAAATGTCTGGATAATATAAAATATAATAAAATGAAGTTTATTATCTAAAATAATCAGTAAAAAATTAGAAAATTATTAGATTTATTCTTCTAACAATTAATAATATATTTCTCTACCAAATTTAATTATAATTAATTTTATTGTTGGAAAATTTAATTTTTTAATAATATTTTATTTATTAGATTTGTTACATCATTTAACTTGTTCTATAATCATAACTAAAGATCTTTCTATATCTTGCACATAAAGTTCTGGTTAACAAAAATTTTTCAAATTTAGTAATTAATGTCTAATTAATAGTATCAATGATCTCAATATTAAGAGATGAATAATATCAT
>DASSVK010000119.1:0-4462 GCA_035706205.1 Nitrososphaeraceae archaeon
AGAAGTAGAAAGAGGTTGATAATAATCAATTTGACTTGATCTATTCTCATTCAATGAGATTAAAGAAAAATAATACTATAAATTCAATAGAGACCGTTGAAGAGAGGGAGAGTTATCTTTTTTTAAATGATTTAAAAGCAACTGTTGAGGAAGCAATATAAGAATTAGAAATTAACTCTTCTAATGTTTCTAATATGTTATTAAATATAATACTAACAAATCAATATAATAAAATATATACTCAAAATTTGAATTACAAGAGATGAATCTACAAAAAATTAGAAAACAAATTTCAAAATCAGTAGACAGATCTATTTAAATTAACTTTGCGCTATATTTTTCAGAATTATATTAGGGAATATTTTTGTCTGTCATATAGTAAAATTGTTTTATAAAATATAAGTATATAGAGTATCAAGGGGAAGTTTATGAAAAATAAAGCAGTTAGTGCAATTCCGTCTATTGTAATAACGACTTTAGTCTATACACTATTAAGTGCTTTATTTCTTGAACTTGATAATGCCAGTGGTGAAAGGGAAAATTTCGTTGATAATAAAGACAATGATAAGATGACATATTCACAACAAACAATAGAAACTGAATGTAAATCTCCTTGTCCTTCATCTGCAGAAATGTGTATTGAAATGTGTGCATAAAATGCAATATATTAAATAATAAATTTTTTTATTGGTAAAATTTTTCACAAAATAGAGTATATATTAGGTCTAAGCATTTTTTGCAAAAAACTTTAGTATCAATTACTTTCAGATTCTAGGCTGAAAATTACAAGTGAGAGGAGAATTTATAGGTATTTTTACTCTCTAAACCACATCTCATACAAGTAATCATATAATTATATTGCATAAAAAATATTATTATAGTTTATTAAAATTAAATTTCTCCAAATAGCCAATGATGTGTGAATCCTTACATACATTGACTAAATGGATTTTTTTAACAATAACAATAGGTATAGTGATATATAAAAAATTTATATCCTTGCATCAAGTAATAATAGTTGTAGACTTAGCCAATATTTATATTCAGATTCTATATTCTTAGTCCATTATATTGCCATTAATAGTTTATGTGCTTCCTCTTGTTGATTAGTGTTGACTAAAAGTAAAAAATGAACTTTATCTCTAAGTTCACTTAAATGAATTGGCTTGTAAATAACAAACTTTTCTATATCTGGATTGTTTTTCTTAAGATGTTCAATATATTCTCTATTTGCAGTAATAACACAAAATAATAGATCAGGATCAATGTTTTTCAATTTTTGATACAATATCATTCCATTCATTTTAGGCATTTTCAAATCAAGAAGAACCAAGTCATAGACATTTTTTCTAAATGAATACAATGCATCAATAGGATCGGTAAAAGCATCTACTTTATATCCATCATATTCTAAAAATGTTTTAAACAGATTATTAATATCCTCATCATCATCTATTATCATTATTCTTTTACCTTTTGTAAAATACATTTTTACATCTCTATTGGAACATAAACATTATACCTTATTAAGATTAGAGACAATTATTAATAATAATATCAAAATATGAATTATGGGTGAACTTTCGTCCATCAAATGGTTCTTACATAACATGAATCTCCAAAACAACATATTGCAAACCCTCAATGAAAAATGATTAATTCTACTATCACTGGTAATAATTATGCTACTACCAATATTGTATATAATAAATTGGATAAAGAAGGAAGTAGAGATAATGATTTTGATAATGATAAAAGTAAAAATGATACTGATAATAGCAAGGAATGTATATATAAAATGATTAGTCCTAAATGTCCTAGATGTGGTGGTGAATACTTCCTTGAACTAGAACAACATCACGTTGACTACTCTGAAGAATTGAAGGATTAGTTCTTTAATATTCTTTTAGGAAACCTAATCCAATAACTTGGAAATTTATAGATCTTATGATAATATTTCAAAAAGAGAATATGTATTTGTTATTTCTAATGGATTGGAATTGTTGCAATCAGAAGAATTTAAGAACAAAGTGTTAACGAAATAAAAGGAAATTAATATAACTTTGCTAGAAGCCAGTAGATGAATTCACATAGAAATTATTAATTCTATTAAAAATTAGAATTAGAAATTATATTATTAGGATTTTTTGTTGTTGTTTGTTTCGTTAAATATTATTTGTGCAATATAATCATCTGTTCCCAATATTTCTGCAATTTTTGATGGTCCATAGTCTAAAATCTTTTCGATTGTAAAATCATTGATGTGTAATAATTCGATTAAGCCTTTTGGAATATTGAGATAGTCTAATCTTTCGTCTTTCTTAATTGCTAGTTTTATCAATGATGATTTTTGAGATGGTAAAGATGATGGTTGTAAATAGGAATCCTTTTTTACTATTGTTATTGGATAATATCCACTATCAGACTCATTACTACTAATATTGATTTCCATCATATATTGTAATAATAGATAGATTAAAAAGTTTATATTGAAATAATTGATTTATTTCTTATTCTTGGTTTACTACTTTTATTCTTCTGAACAATTAATTGAATAAATACTCAAATTGTTTATGCATAAACATAATAAATACGGTAACAAAAGAATATTTTTTTAGAAAGCCATGCCCTCTAGATACTAATAAACCTGCCTAGTGTAACTAGATATAGAAGGCTATGATATTAAGACTTGTGGTAACAGTATAACAAATATCAAAACATATAACTCTATACCTGCAATCTATCTAAATATTCCGAAGTTGGAACTATCATAGATGGTGCAGTTTATAATTTAAGAGTCATATTTCTTAGTTTTGAGGATCTAAATAAGTCTTCAGATACAATTCAGAAAATAATAAATTCATTTGAATTTACTCAATAAATTAGAATATAAATCTTATACATATCACTTTTGAAAACTGTAATTTTAGACGTATGTTCTTTCTCCAACAACAACTGTTAATGATTAAAAGTTTCTGTTAGGATCATATTCTTTAATTGATTCACCCTAATATCCATTTTTAGATTGATGACTACTATGAAGTTTGTCGAGGATATCTTTTCCTTGTATATTTTTTGCTGCTAAATTTCGTACTGTATATATCATTTCTGACTCCATTTTTAGTATATCTATAGCAATGTTGGCAGCAATTTCTGCACATTTAGCACGTTCCATACCTGATAAGTTCTCATCTATGGTCATTTTCCACATAAAGATATTGTATTGAAATAAAATTTGTAAATTCTAAATGATGTACATATTTTTTAATCAATCACTTTATTTTTTATGTTATTACAAATTTCGAGAATTTAAACAGATATAATGTAATAATACATATTTTTATAGTACCATATTTGTGAAACCTTGAATATTTCAACTATGGTTTATTCTCATTTAACATATGAGATATTCAAACCTTTGAGATTGAACCTTTTTGAATCAAAAGTGTTATTAACTTTGCATCTGTTATTGTAGTAGTGGCACCTGAAGCATCCAACACTAATACCACCAACAGTAAAAGTAGACCTTCTAAAATTCCATGTGAAATATGTGGACTTTTGTTCGATACTATAGATATAAAGGAAGAACATAAAAAATTAGAGCATATCGAACATAAACGGCCAAGTGGGGTAGGTTAATAAATTTCTACAAGTATGTATCCTTTGATATAAAAAAGTGAATTTATTTATATGTTTATTTCATATTTTTTTTATTTTTCTTCTATTACTATAATTAGAGATGACAATGCTAAAAAGCTATATTTGGCACAATATTCTTGAGTTTGATAAGAATTACCTAATTAAGATATCATGAACTCTAATAATAAAATAACTAATATTGCAATAAAGAATATAATTAAATTACTAAAAAGAATTTACCTATTTTAGAACTGCTTTAATAATTATTTAATGGTAAAGTAAATAGAAATACTATTCCTTTACCATTTGGATTGTCCTCGATAAATACGTTATTATAAAAATTCTATGTTTAATTAAATTAATAATTTTAACAATAAATGTCATTGGATTATATTTACTAAAAATACTATTAGTTAGATTATAACATCTATGAATAGTGTTATCTATATACTAGATAGGCTTTATAAAATTTTGATATAAAACCCAACATTCTTTTAATCTATACAGACTTTTTTTTATAAATCTAACAATTATTTAGAAGGAATAAACTATATTTATAAACTATATTTATGTAAATTTTAAAATTAATTAAAAGATTACAAATAATAAAAATACACAAGAAAGTATAGATATTTTTATTATTAGGCATTCGTAATGATAATTAGTATACTTTTTATGATATTTAACAAGCGGAATGTATATTTTTTTACTCTTATTATGGGAATCACATTAATAGTGGGACTATTACAAATTAGTCCCTCCTCATATGCTTTTATTGATAAGTATAATATTGAAATAAGAGTAACAGCAGCATCAACTGTTT
>DASSVK010000120.1:0-19820 GCA_035706205.1 Nitrososphaeraceae archaeon
TAGAAATATTCCGCCTATATATTTACGAGCTGCGAAAAATATGGGTGCAAAAGGTTTCTCCCTATTCCGACATGTAATGATTCCTGCTGCTACTCCTTCCTTAATTGTAGGTATGAGACAGGCGTGGTCATTTGCTTGGCATGCTCTCATTGGAGCTGAGATGTTAATTACAACTCTTGTGGGATTAGGTCATATATTAGCAATAGGTAGAGAATTCTCAAATATGAGTCAAATCATAGCAACAATGATAGTAATTTTTACAATCGGTTTAATATTTGATAGGATTGTATTTATAAAAATTGAAGAAAAAGTTAGAGATAAATGGGGACTGAATCAACAGCATGAGCAATAATATTTTCAAATTTCCCAATCTTATTGAAAAATAGGAAGAAGTAGAATAATTAAGAAAAAAATTTCCTCGAAATTATAGCAAAAATAATATATTTTAAATCTATCTATCTATGATAAACATAGAAAAAAATTATTTTTGTTGCATTCATTATAATCCAAGATAAATCACAATATGCTATATTAATAAATTATAATGTAGAGGATCAGATAAAATAGTAATATACCTTCTACTTAATTTGAAGACAGCTGAAAAAAGTTTTATACATAACTATCACAATTTGTTTTAGCAAAAATGAATATACCAAAATATCAATATAGGTAAAACATTAATCACATCTATTGTGCTCAATCAATTATCGGACAAAAGGATAGATGATAAAAAACCTAGAGAGCAAGGAATTACATACATAATAGATAAATTACAAGGATTCGATAAGGAAAACTTTACAATTATTTCTCCAATGATAGATATAGTCAAGATATATGGAGCTTATCCTATGCTTATATCAGATGAGCAATTACTTGAGAAGATAAAATTCTATCATCAAAATAATGTTTTAGTATCAGCAGGTAGTACGCTTACAGAATATGCTATTAGAGAAAATGTTTTTGAACAATTTGTAAAAGAAGTATTTACTCTGGGATTTGACATAATAGAAATAGGAGAAAATAATATCCAACTAAGTCCAGAGCAAAAGAAAAAAGCTTCCAGTATGATTAAATCTCATGGATTAAAACACCATTGGAAAATAGGTAAAAAAGATCCAAGTAGACAATTGACTACAGAAAAAACAATTGATAAAATAAATGAAGCTTTGAATGTAAATCAAGATAAGATTATTTTAGAAGCAAATCTAGGCTACAGTGTTGGTATATATGATGAAAAAGGTAATATTAAATGGAGTATTTTGAGTGCTATAACATCGAATATATCGCCTGATAATATCATATTTGAAGCTCCTTTAGAAGTTCAACAAGCAGCATTGATTGCAGAATTTGGCCAAAGGGTCAATCTAGCTGAGATAAAGTTGGAAAATGTTGCTTCTATTGAATCACAAAGAAGAGGATTTTTATCAAAAGCTAGTTTTAGCATATCCTCTCTTAAAAAGAGTCCTAATGGTGGGCCTGCGACAAAGTTTATTTATTTTATTCTACAAAATAAAAGTCCCCTTGAGCAAAGCGATTTAATCCATCTAACCGGTTTGCCAAGAAGAACTATTCAGGCATCACTTGAGGATTTAAAAGAGCAAGGGTTAATCTATGAGAAAAGTAATCTTGAAGATATTAGAAGGAAGGTATATCATCTTGCTAAAGATGGATGGGTTTAATTTACTTTAATCATCTACATATAATGAAAATGATATTAGGATCTAAGTAAAAACTTATAGCAGATTAAAATATTATGTTGTTGATTCATTATACATTTTTTATCAAATAATATTATTCTATTAAATTAATATCTAATTTTCTATATTTTATTATTAACAAGATTATTTATTACTATATTTAATGAATTTATCTTAGTAAAATATTTAATATCAGAAGGAATAATAAAAAGTAGAAAAAATAATAGAACTATCTACCTAAAATATAGACAATATTTACTGTTGAAGAAATTTCTTGTTCTCCTGCAAGAATCGGTGTTGAGGATGCTTCATCAAAAGCAACAGATTTAGAATATATTGGTACTGGTGATGGCGGTAAACCTAGTTCTCCGACGGTAATTGATTGTATGCCAGCAACATTTAATCCAACTGCTGCAGCAACAATGTCAGCTTTGGATTTAGCATTTGCAACTGCATCTTTTAACAACGTATTCTTTATTTCTTCTAACTTCTTGGGAGATATACTAAAATAAACTTCATTGACGGTGTTGGCACCTGTTTGCACTGCCTTATCAATCCATTGTGAAATTTGATCAATATTAGAGCTAGTAATATGGATAGAATTCGATACAGTGAAACCTGTTAAATTTCCTTTAGCTCCATATTCAGAATAATTGTAATTAGGATTTATAGTAAATGAGGAGGTACTGGTTTCATTTTCTTGAACTCCTGATTCTTTTAATGTGTTAATAACTTTATTCATTAAATTAGAATTAGATAATAAGGCTTTTTCTGCAGTTTTATCTGTTGTTTCAACACCAAGGGATACAGTAACTTTATCTGACTTTGTATGAGTTGTAGCAGAACCAGTTACAAATAATGTATTATTTAATGATTTAGTAGAATCTATTTGTGCGTTAACAATGTCAATATTGAGAATTATGATAACTAGAGTTGAAATCGTCAAAACAGTAATTAAAAATATTATAGTATATTCAAAAGAAGTATTTGGTCTAGATAATAATTTCATATATAATCACTTGGAGGGGAAAATAATAAGCATTATGTTTGAATATTATATAATGTCTTAGAGATAATAATGCCATCAAAAAGCATCAGATGCTTCTCTAAAATAATTCTGTAACCATTCTTATATTTTACTCTAATCGTTATATGCCACTTGCTCTACGGTATTATTGTACCTCTAATATCACTATCAAAAGAATAATATATATTATAAATATCAAATTTTATCTCTAAAAATTAGTAGCATAAATATAATAGTTATCGCCTTAGTATGACTTCTAATTGGTCATTATCGATTTTACTAGAAACTATTCTCATGTTTGTAGCAGCAAAAGGTAAAGTTACAGTATTGACAAGAATCCCTCTTTCATGTTCCAAAGTTACCATTAACTCATCATATGTCTTTTTAACATCTAAATGAGCATTATTAGCAAAAGGAATCTTGAATCTAAGTATAATAGAGTTATTGTCTTCTTCAATAGAATAAACTTTATCTTGAAAGAAAATATGAGAAGGATCATCATTGCTAAAGATGTTAATACTATGTTTTTTTAACATTTCAATACCTTCAAGTTCTTCTTTCATCTGCTCTGCTTCTCGACAAGGTAAAGGAAAAAAATTCAATTTAATTTTCTTTAAAAGCTTTATTTTTTCTTTGTTGGTAGAATCAACCTTATTTATGATCACAAGATCAACATTTATTCCAAATAGATTAGCAGACATTAGTGCTCGTTTTGCATTTCTTACACTAAAATTATTTAAGTTAGTCACTAGTCGTAAACTTGTAATAGTTTGATTTGTTATTATTTTAAATAAATTATCAAGACGTTTTAATATATCAGTTTGAGCTGTAAATGAATCTAGGTAGGTATAATAACTAGACATTGGCTGAAACATCTTGGCAAAGCCACTAAAAATAGTAGTTAATCCTGTATGTTTACCCATTGATCCAATTACTTTTGGAAAATATAGAAATTTTAATGCCTCTCCAGAAGCAGGCATATCAAGAACAATTATTTCATAATTATTTTCTCTTACAAATTCTTCAATTTTTATCAAAGAAAAAAGCTGGGTCATTCCTGGCAACATTGCTATTTCATAAGCAAGATTTGAGTTCATTCCTTTACCAATAAACGAAGAGCTTATAGATGAAATGATATCCATATAGTTTTTACTTATTTCAAATAATGGGTCAATCTCGATTGCTTCAAGGTTTGGACTGATTCTCTTTGTAGAATGTCCTACCTCAATACAGAGAGCATCACTAATTGTATGTGCAGGATCAGCAGATATCAAGAGTGTTTTATAACCTTCTTCTGCTAAACTAATTGCCGTTGCACAAGATGTTACAGTCTTTCCTGTGCCTCCTTTTCCTGTATATATTATTAATCTCAACTTGATTTAATAAACATAAAATAATATTTATCAAGTTTTCAATTGAAAATATATTTCAAAAAAATAAGAATATTATTATTCTATCCTCTTATTGTAAAAACAGTATATCTTATACTTCTAAATTTAGTAATTATAAATAGCATAGTAAATTAAAAACTTAATATTAAATATATCAAGATCATTTTCATCAGAAAAACGGATCAAATACAAACCGACATTGCAATATCTTATATTATTAAGGGTTGTGGCTTTAACTGACATAAATTTTACAATACTATCATTAAAACAACATAGTAGACATTATTTTGTACTTTTGGCTTAACATTATAGCTGCTATTGCTTTGATTTAAGTATGATATCTATAATACGATATGGACTTTATTGAGTCCATTGGAATTATATGTTAGTTTTTGGCAGACTTTATTTTTAGGTATTATTATTATGTTATAAGTAGTGAAGGACTTAAAGCTAAATTTCCTATATTTTAGCTTCAAAAAATATGTACTTGAACAAATCATAAATTTGGTAATTAAAATCTTTTTTAATGCATAATTTTAAATCAAATAGATTAAGATATTATTTTTGTGAAACAATTTATAAAATAAATCTATATATAGATATTTGGATGGTATTATAATTTTTCAAAATAAAAAATTAGGGTTTAATTTTAGTTTTCTGCAACTCTGCATAATTTTTGAGCAAAAATACTTCTCCTCCATTAAATCCTTCAACATCGTTTTTTGACACTTTATATTCATGGCGACCATCATGTATTGTAACAGTATCTTGTTCTACACAAATGACATTTCCAACATCTTGATTGTCTTTTGAACGTACAGGTTTAAGTACTATTTTATCCCAATTGTATACTGCTGGTTCACTTGACAAGTTAATATATATTACGTGAAAGAATTATTTAAATTTTAAAATAATCAATATAATTATTACAATTTAATTCAATTATAATTAAACTATTACAAATAGACATTGATATTATAAGAGAGGTCGTATCTTTCAATCTTAATGATTTATACAAATATTACATTATCTCAGAAACAAATAAAATAATTTTGTAAGAGCACTAGATAATAAAAAGGAAAAATTTAATTACTTTGCTATAAACAATTATCAATCATGCTTAAATCATCTATTCGATTCTAATATTGTAGCAAATAAGTGAGGCTGGGTCATAATTGAATTGAGTGAACAAGTATTATTACTCTATTATTATAATCATCAGGTCTTAGCATGTATTTGATTGCTATTGGCTTTACCTTGTTGGTTTTACATTTGTAATATACAAGTATCTGATAGAGCAGTACTGATAGTAGTATTATTGCAGAAGCCTTGTTTATCTCTCACAGGAATTAGGTCCATTCTGAATACTGATTTGATATATTCTATGAAAGGTTCAATAGATTTGATTCTCTATGAATTGATAGCCATTCCCAGTTTAGATTGATAAAATTCTACCAGTTCTATCCTTTCATAGGTATATTTTCATCTATTTGTACTGAACACATTAATGGAAGTTCCACATCTGTGCTGATCTTACAGTTTATGATCATCACTCCCAGGTTCTGCAGACATGTATATGTTTTTCTGATGATTGTAGCAATAAACTGCATGTTATCGTACTGTACATCTGATTGTCCTGTATATGAACTGGGAGATTGATAATAAAGTAATAAATTTTATTAATATTAGAGAAAAAATTATATTCACAAATAAGAAAAAGGAAATTCAGATTAAAAAAATTGTTATATACACTTCAATTTTATTAAGATTTAAAAAATAATTTTAGATTCTTCTGCTTCCACCATTCGTTTGCCCATGATCTCATTGAAGATCAAATTTATTAGTGTCTAAATTTTAATCATCATCTACTTTATTATCTTCTAAATCTCTCCTTTCCATTTCTTTCATCTGTAAAGATAACAGGTTTGGAGGAGAATTAATTGATGTTATTATTGCATCTTTATTTTTTAAATAAATAACAAACATTTTATTTCAAGTATGATCATCTCTTTTAGAATATTTTTATATACTTTTTAATGTTCTTTTAATATCTCTATACATAGATATGTATCCTCAATCTGGAAAAATATGGGAATAAGATATTTCAGGTTGAGTTCAAACCCATATTCGCTAAGATTTAACTCCTTAGGAACAGGAGATAGATTTGCTAGTTGGTAATCAAATGCATGTACATCAGACTTAAACCTTAGAAGAGTAATTTCTTCTGTTATGGTCATGCCTCCTATTGTAGGATATTTTTCTAATACCAATACTTTTAGACCAGCTTTGGCTAAATAACAAGCACAAGTCAAACCGTTATGACCCGCTCCTATTACTATCGTATCATAATTTAGATTAAATGTAATATCCATAAGAATAGAATGAAATTCTTTTTTAAGTTTATAAGAATTAGCTAAAAATACTAATTAAAGATATTTAACCGATATAATACATTATTTTACAAATTAAAGTTTAAGAATTATTCCGTAATCTTTTTAATATTTTAATGAATCTCTTATTCTATAGATATGACATCAATAGAGAATGAAGGAAGTGGATCAGAAGAATATGAAGAAAGTTTCAGGTTAGAGGTAACAACAGGCAAAGGTTCTTCTATTAAGGTGGAAACCTCCTCTTATAATAAACTTAGAGATTTAGTAAATGAGGCGTTAAACACCTATAATAAGTTAAAAAAAGAAGAATCAACAGAAACTGACGAGCAAAAACAATACCAATAGGTAATTTTCTAAATTTTTTATTATTTTTATTTGGAATTAAATTCCCATAATAATTATCTTCGTTCAATATTAATAATAGTGAATGCATTCAATTCAATTTAGAATTTTATTTTGATTCTATTATTAACTTATATAATATTTTATTACTATTAAAAAACATGAAGAAAATAGATATCACAGCAATGCTCTTATTTAGTATCTCTATAATTATGACATTTCCTGTATATGCACAACTAAATCAGATTTCAGAAATAACAACTGATGGCAATATTACTTCTTCTATAAAACCACAAGGAACATCAATTGGTGTACAAAATGAAAGTTCAGTTCCTGAAAATATACCTAACACAGACACCGCTAACAATATTACCTCTTCTATAAAACCACAAGGAACATCAATAGATAATTCTAATTAATTAAGATCATCATATTATTTTTTGTCTTATTTGAATCTTTATTATTAAAATAAAATGATAATCTATTCCTTTTTTGCATATACTTTAGAAATATTACTAATTCTAATAATATAGTATTATAGATTAATTGCAATATTTTCTAGTATGATAAAGAATGTGAGCATTAAGTAAAATCTTTATAATTTTATATACAAAATTTTAAATGAGTATAAAAATACATTTTCTTTCCTTAATCATTAAATAGTAAGTTTAATAAAAAAATAGGTAATATTCTATAGTATAAGGTATTTTTTTAGCCGATAGTTTGTATACCTATATCTTGTTTGTTTTACAAAATTTAATAGATTTGAGCAAAAACGATACAAATTCCAATAATACCATACTATTAAGAAGAAAAAGATAGAACAAAAAGAAAATAATCAAATTCAATCAAATAATAAGGAAAATGCGAATACAAGCAATAGAATAATAGTTGATAAGGAAAATGAAATAGAAAAAAATATTGTAATAAGAAGATCAACGGGAAGGGAAGAAAAATTTAATACGATAGATTAGCTCAGACTTATCTGAAGATAAAGTAGTTGTACCAGCTGATCAAGAAATCTAGTTGCAGAAGAAAAGAAATAGACTATAGGCTGCATCATCATTCGTAGATGAACCCCAATCAACAATTCTATATCAAACAAGCCATCGCTTGATGATAGAGAACCTGTGTTAGATAACGTCGCAGCAAATCAGAATAGGCTTCGTTTTGATCGGAGTATATAAAGATGAAAGAGCAGCATAATAAAAGACAAAAATTAAAAGGTAAATAATACATTAAGCGTCGCTTATCCTACAATATCTCAATCATATACATTTTTTCTATCCTTATCATAAATCTGCATATTAATTTTATAAAATTAATAGAAAATACCAATTTCTATGATTTCTTCTCATTACGATTCTTGAGTGTTGAAATTTTCATCCTTTAGAAGTAGATAATTTTGATGTAATCTTAAATTTCATCATTTAAATAGTAAAAGCTATTAATATAAACTCGATTAACAAAAAGTATAAATTAGAATTTTAAAAAATTTCTCTTATTCTGTTGTCAGACAATAAAATTTTAAATCAATTTCTTTATCTATCTACTGTATAAATAGAGAGAATGCGTTTGTATTAGTTAAAAATTAAAAAAAATTAAGTCAGTTTACTATAATTGGTTTTTCTTCTTTCCCTTCATTTTTCTCTATCAACAATTTATTATATTTAATTTTAATTCTTTCTGGTATCTTATAGCAGTCACACATGCTATATATCAATAAATACACTTGTTACTAATAAAGATTAAGGATAAAATTCACTTATTTATTTAAATTTAAGTCGACTATTTTGAAAATTGTCAAACTGTAAAGTTATTTACATTCTAAAAGTCATAATTTAAATGAATGAAAAATAAAATAACATTCATTAAATGAATGATCTTTAAAATATTATATATATACTTGGATATTATTGTGCCGAATATATTTTTCTGAATTAATTAAATTCTTTTCATTGGATTTATTTTACCATTTTCAATTTGATTTATTTATATCATATCAAATCAGAAATACAATAAAAGTTTGTCTAACTATTATTTATTCTATTAAATCATCAATCCATATGTGTTCTATAGCATGTGTTGGAATTAATTCCCTTTTTAGCATAATATTTGCATTTTCATTTTGGTAAAAAGTAATTGTCACAAAGTCAGAAACTACTTGAATATTTATAGTTTCACAATTTTCAGATGAATTCGATGCATCAAATTCTTTAATTACATTTGTATTGGGATTCTTATTCTGACTTTGTAAGAATTGAATTATAATGTTTTTTACCTCTGTACCATGAAATTTAATTACTTTTTTTTTATTCTCATTCATGAAGATAGTTATAATACATAACCAAAAAATGTTTCCAGTGATTTTGGCAGATTAAATATTTTTTTAAACTAACATTTTATTGTTAGTGGTATCCTACAGATATTTTTAATTTCTCTTATTATGAAAAAAACTAGCTTGATCTGTTAATTTATCGCCAGCATGATATGCAGCGTCAATTTCTTGTTGATTAGCAGGATCAATTAAACGATCTTTCTTATTATCATCTCTGTCTATCCTTCTTTCTAAACGAATAGTAGTAATTGTAGGAATTTTAGGATTTATTTTGGTAATTCTATATTTATTATCTGTATTATTTGAGACAATTTTGTTTCTAATTACTTCTTTATTCCATGTTGCTATATCAGGGGAATCATCAATATCTATTATATCATTTGATGTTTTTACATTATTTGCTATTTTCAGAGTAGAAGAAGCAATGACATCTTCCTTTGATGTTTGTTCTTCCTTTTTATTTTGATTTTGCTCATAATCTTTAAGAAAAGAATTAAAGTTAGTCTTATTTTTCTTAAATCCTTTCTTTTTATTCATTTAATGTATAATATAAAGGAAAGTTTATTTCAGTTATATTTTATATATATTAGATTCATAATTTGAATATTAAAAAATTTTAGAAGTTTTAATCTTTTTAAAAAGAAGAAAATTTTAGAAGTTTTCATTTTTAAACTAATACTAAACTTTACTTAATAGTATCTTATCTTTCTAAATTCTAGTAAATATAAAAGCTTAAGATTTTATGATATATTATCATATAAATTTACTTCAATTTCTTAGAAATATCATACTTGAGGAAAACAATATAATAATATCATAACCATAATAATTACAAAAGTTATAAATCAAAAATAAGAATAATATAATAGCCATTAGAGTATCAATTTTTTTTAAATTTGAATTTATTATTTGGAAAATATAAATATTAATTATAAAACTCATTTTATGAACCTATAAAAGATAACAAAATAATCATAGGTGATAATATATCATTTAAATATATTTTAGTAATAATATAAAATTTTACTGTAAATATCTAATGATAAGATATTTCAAATATACATTCTATGTCCTTGTATGATCATTTTATAGATCATCGAGGATTTATTTTTCAATTTTTAAATTCTATAACTAATGTCCTTTGTTAATTAATAATAATTAAATCATAGTATATATATTTTCACCAATTAATTGAATTTTTTCATTCTATGTAAATCTACCCATTTCTAACAATTTATATTGAATGATTATAAGAAATAAAGCTTAAATAATTAATGGGGTAAATTAGAAGTTCCTTGAAAAATATTAAAATTTTACAATACACCATTCTAATCATTTTTACTATTTCCTTTTCACTTGTAGTTTATTATATTTCGCCTTCAATTACTTACGCAATTGACTATAAAGAAGAAGCAAACATGCTCCAACGCGCGAATGATTATCTTTCAGAGGGAGAAGTTGAATATGCATTACAAATATATGATGAAATTCTTAAATTAAATCAAACGAATATTTCCGCATTAAATCACAAAGGATTGGCATTAGAAAGTATAGGTAATTATGAAGAAGCCATAAATATATACAATAAGGTTCTGGCTATAGATCCCAATGATCTTTTGGCATTGAATAATAAAGGTGTTGCACTATATAATCTAGGTAATTGTGAAGAAGCCATAAATATGTACAATAAGGTTCTGGCTATAGATCCCAATGATATGGATGCAAAATACAACAAAAAGATTGCATTACTTTGCTTAAATAACACTCAAGAAGCAAATATCTTGTACGATGAATCATTTAATATTCAAAGATGAATTAAATTATTTGTCTAATTTATAGATAAAATAAGTAATAAGAATAAAAATATAATCATGACTTTTTCATAAATATTAGTATTTTATAATTCAATAACAGTAAATATTATAAACACACAAAAAATTTTTTCTAAATATTTTTTTATTTTCTATGTAATTATATTCAATGGCTATAATTTATTTAAATATAATCTATAATAATCGAGCTTATCCGGATCATATCTTTGTATTATTCTTATTGGTTCACCATTGTTTATTCTGCGAATTAAAACATCTCGATGAACATAACCAGTCACAAATTCGTATCCTTTCCTTTTAGCTTCCTCTAAAAATTTCATTCGAAGATTATGACCTCCACTTTCTCCCCAATAACCTGTTTTAACATTTATTCGTTCAAGAAAAATAGTATTTTTTTTCCCAAAGTTTTCTTCTACAGTTCCCCTTCTTAACTTGTAATATTCTAATGGTCCTCCCTTGGCAAAGCCAATAACTTTTCCATTATTTGCTTCATTCAATCTTAAGCTAACAAGTATGGTTTTAGGATGCCTTATTGATTTAGTAAATTTTTTTTCATTCTTTATTCCAATAGGATCGTTAAGCTCGTTATAAAGACTTAAAAGGTCTTTTACAGTAGTTGAATTGATATTTTCATTTTCTTCTGATTTAAATACTAAATTGATTTCTCTTTTTTTAACTGCATTTTTTATTTCAATTTCCTTTAGGAAAGATTCTTTAAATCTATTTGTGTTATTTTGGTAATTTTCCTTGTATTTTTCAGATATTCCATCTAAAATGCGATTCAGCATTGTTTTCTCTTTATTGAGTAAAGAAAAGAACTTAACTGATTCTTTGTTTATACGTGATGGGTGCCATCCTAATCCATGAGCATTACGTCTAGCTAGTTCTAGAGCATGTTCAAAATCATCTAATGCATAGCCTGCAACACGTTCAGAAACTGAAAGAAACCATCCAAGATCTTCATAATGCTTTCTTTTTTCTATATCATTAGGAGAAATTCCAGCATTTGTAAATAATTGATGCATTCTTTCTCTTGCATGCTCAGCTATCTCTCCTTGGAAGGGATATGCTGTTCGATGGATAATTGCAATAACTATATCTATATTTAAACCAGCTTCGTTAATAGATTCTTTAATTCTTTTATCATTTCTTATAGCAGATTCAACAGCATCTTCATTTGGTTTTTCAAATCTTTTGAGGGGATCAAAATCATGATAAAGAGCAGAAGTAAATAGATACTTTATATCAGTCAAATCAAATTGATTAGTTGTATCTATTTTTTTTTGTCCGTATGCTGCGAGTAAAGTGAAATAAGTAGCTTCTAATTCATGGTTAATATTATGGTAGCCATAATAATCAACTCCTAGACCATTAACTGAAAATTCGGTTATTGCATGTTCTATTGTTTTATTCACCCATTTTGTAGGAATTCCTAAACTATTACCTATCTGGATAATTCTTTTTTTTAGTATTGCTTCATCTGTTTTACCTATTTTATATTTTATCCACCACCGAATTAAGTCTAATTTTTTATGAAATTGATACCATTTATAGCTAGGAGCAGCAAGTGGATTATTAAATGTAAAATCTAAACTAGACTTATCTTGATACTCTTTATTAGACAAAATAACTTTAAACACCAAAGATGTATAATATATTACAAGATGACTATAAAAATTTTATAATTATAAATTTTATTCATTATGCAGTAATTCTTCTATAAAAATAGAATATTTATTATAATTATTTGATCAATATAAGAAAAAAGTAAATTTGTTGTAATGAAATATTCTTTATACAAGTAATACATTTTTAATTACATTATTTGTTAATTAATTTATATATTTTAGCAATCTAATACAAAAACTAATAAAAAATTTCTAAAGATAATGTATTCTTACGTAATTTATACAAGAAGAATGAACAATTTGATATAATCGGGAGGTTCTTACAGGATAAGAAAGGATAGTTATTGAAGAATATTTAGTATAGTGATTGGAAACAAATATGACAAGATTTAGATCTTTATTCAAATAAATTGTTTCAATAAATAATTTAAAAAATGTAGAGAATAATAAATTCACATTTACAATGTGTAGTTATATAAAATTTTTTAAAGTTATTTTAAATTAATCATCACTATTAGGATATACAAACTAAAAACAGTATGATCAAAAAGTCAAGATTATTTTATTATGTAACAAAATTATATTTATTCATTATCTCTATAACCTCTTTATCACTGACTTGATCAAAATGTTCATAAAATTGACCTACCGCAGAAAAGTCATATGGAGTGAAAATAACAATTACTTTATCTGCAATTTGGTTAAGTTTATATAATATATCGCTTTCAGCGGGCGCAACAGGAACAGCTACAATTAACCTGTTACAATGTTGTTTTTCCTTTATCCATTTTACAGCAGCAAGAATTGTGGCTCCAGTCGCTATTCCATCATCTACCAATATGATTACTCTATCTTTTAATTTATTGTGGTATTCTTTTTTACCTCTAAATTCCATTAATCTACGTTCAATTTCTTTTTTTTTTATTTCTACTTGTGTCTGAATATATTCATCAGATATATTGATTCTATTAACAATATCTTCATTTAGAATGTAGCTTCCATCAGCCATTATGGCACCAATTGCAAGCTCAGGATTATTTTCTGCCCCAATTTTTTTAGAGATAATAATGTCCATATCTATATTGAGTTCTGAAGCAATTATATCGCCTATAATAACACCACCTCGAGGAATGGCCATAACAATAAAAGATTCTTTTTTTGCTTCTGAATTAAAGTTATTTTTAATATATAATTTAATTTTATCAGCCAAGTATTTTCCTGCTTCTTTTCTATCGTAAAATTTAATTGTCATATATTTAATAAATAAAGTCTATATAGACTTTATTTAAATTTCCATTACTTTTATCTAAATTTTTAAAAAAAGGTATTTTTATTAATAAAAACTTCAATAATAATTATTTGATTTAAATAGTTATAGCTAGTCTACCTAACAAGCAAGAGAATACAACAAAAGTCTAATCTAGCACAACAAGAATTAAAATTAAATAATAGAATTTACCTATGTAAAATTCATAAAAATTGCGATTTATATAATTATAGATCGGAGTAGGATATAAAAGTATAAAAAACATTCCTACTTCCGGGACTGACTTGACTTGTATTGCGTATGTATATATAATATTAAGAACTATATATTTTATACCTATTTAAAATAAAATTTTAAATTCTATATTGATAAATTAAAATTATATTTGTATTATATATCTTTTCTAAAATTATTATATTTCATACTATATGAGAAGGTAAAATAATAAAAAGCAATGGAGGAAAACTAAAACTATTATTACAACTATATTATTACAACTATATTAATCTAATAAGAAAATCAATCTCACTCCAACGTAGATGTAATAAAAAAGAAAGAATTTTAGATGCCAATAATTTTTATCATAGCTATATCATTCGAAATACATTATATAGTTAGCAAATATAAAAAATGAAAAACATATACCTTTAAAGAAACGAAAAAATAAAGTAAAATAGTAATTAAATAAGAGGATTTAATTTGTATTAAACATAATAAATATTTTAATAATATATCGGTTTATTTGTCTATTGTAATAGTTGTCATAGTTCTCATTATCTCTCTGATGGCAAATCAAATGAAGAAGAAGGTCAGGACATTTTTACTCATCTAGCAAATAATTCTATAAAATCTAAAATATATTATTAAAAAAGTTAAACATCATATTCATATAAATCACCTAGATAATTAAGTTAATTGTAAATAATAGGAACAGTCTGATTCGAATTGGTATTATTAGATGGGGGTATGGGTTCTATTGGATCTTGAGATGGATCTAGTTGACTAGCTGCAAGATTAACTTGTGGAAGTAATAAAAGAGCAAGAGGGATAGTACAGATGAATGCAAATAGAACTAAATAAATAATATTTTTATTGTTAATCATTAAAGAAATTTCTACAATATATTATAAAAAGATATATGGAAAATTTTATTTATTATTAACTAGTATTAAACAATAATAAAAATAAGAATTTACGATTTATTGATATTGTTATTTCTGTTGTCTTTATTATATCAAATAAAATAACAACTTAATCTAATATTCACACTGCATTGTTAAACATCATATTCCTTTTGTCCTATAGGCTTATTATTCTCATCTATTTAATTTCTCTTTCTAATTTTTCATCTTTACGTTCTTGTTCTACTCTTCTCCTTTTGGTCTATTGTATTTGTCAAATTTCTTTTCCCTCTCCCTCATCTCTTCTTTTCTTATCTTTTCTTCTGGAACTCTTTGCTGACTTGGTATAATAGTACTAGTTTATTTTGCTGATTTGGACTAACACCGAGAGAAACTGCATCAAATCTGATTATACTTCCAAAAGATGATAGCCATTCTATTCTTCCACTTATAGGTTTAGCCATTTCCTCATTATCTACTACTAGAAATACTTTATCACATCCACTTTTAATTCCTCTTCCTATTGCTTCTTCTATCTTTCTAAATGAATATTGATTGTCTTTTTCATCTTGATCTGCTCTTCTTTCTGCTCCAATTCTAATAAACCCAAATTTTGATGAAGGTAATGATGGATGTAATGATATATGCCATATTGCATCTATCTTTCCATAGCCATAGTCAACATCTTTCTTTATGGAATAGGATAAAGATTGATCTAGTTGAGAAAAGAAATCGGATGATGATGATAATGGATTGTAAAAGTTACTATTATTATTATTATGATGCTTCACAATGTTTTCATATTGTCTTTCTTCAATTCTTGCCATTTTTATTCAACTCCTACATTGCTTCTCCTCTACCTATTGTCTGGAAATTTTGTTTTTCTCTTGAGGTTAAAATTTCTGTCTTTGATACCAATGTTGAAGGTGTTAATACAGTAACATATTTTCTTAATTGTAAGAAACTGCTATTAGGCATAGATTTAATCGAATCACTTATTTTTTGTCATATTCTCTGATGGTATTATTATTACTAATTTATCAAAAAGATTCATTATACTTTTTATTATAGTCTCATTTACTAGAGATTCAGAATATTCAGATGTAAGACAAGCAAATCCAAGGCTTCATATTATATTATACTTTAATATATTTATTATAATACGTAGATAATTTTAAATAACTTATTGTAATAGAAGTTCACTATTAGTTTAATATTGTAATCAATTGAATTTATTAATTAATAACTATAATTTGATAAGATTATTATATTATTAGATAATTTCCTTTTATAAGTTTAGAATTTGTCTAAAATAGGAACTACAAATACTATTATTATCCTGAGATATAAAATAATATATATATCTCACTTTATAATAATGACAATATTTTTATATCCCTAAATAGATATTTGTTTTTCAAAAATAATTTATATCAATGTATATTTTTTCATCTTTATTTTTCATTCTTTAATGATTCTAAAAATTGAATTAATCTTCCTTCAAAACCAAAATTATATTTAATCAAGTCTACAATTTTATCAGCACAATTTAAACAAATGTTGTAATATTCACCATTATTTTTTACTTCATTAGAAATACTTTGAACTTTTTTCATATTGCTACTGGTAATACTTAGATATTTTATTGTGTTAATTTCATTATTACAAATATCACAAATGTTAACTTGTTCTTCTTTTAATACATCTTTTACAGTTGAAATATCTTCTATCATTTATTAATATTCAATCTATCATTTAGCAAAATAATATTTAATAATATATTTTATTTCTATATATTTGATCCTAAGTTAATATTGACCGTCTTATTTTATAATTTTAAACGGATATTTATTAATTTATTTATTCTTCTTTTGCTTTTTGTTTTTTTTACCTATACTTGCTTCACATACAGCATAGTGATTGACTTTTTTCCAGATTTGTCTTTAACTTTTTCAAGATCAAAAACCAAAAAATATGACCGGATAATAATTATCAAAAATATTAAATTATAGTTAATAAGTATTATTGAACCGTTAATTCTTCGTCGGTATTAGGATTCACTATATATTCCATCTCCTACTACAAATCATCTCATTCACACTATGATTATACTTTCAGAAAATACCATTAAAAAGAAACAGAAAGAAAAAGATGATTAAACTATAATGGTTATTTGCAATTTAGCAAATAAACTTTTATGCATAATAAAAATAATAAAAGCAAAAAGAAAACATTTGATATAAATAAGATAACAACAGCAGAAATAAATTCTGATTCTTTCTTTAATGACCTTAAAATTGGAAAAACAATTGTTTCTGATAGATTTCTAAATACAATTGATGAATTTTGGTTTATTATTAATTCTAATATGATTGTTAATCCCTTTGATTTTGTTTCTGTAGATAATTTACATAAAACTACAACTATAGGTATTGTAAAAGAATTACAATCAAGTTTTCTTTCTAATCTCGAACTATTTTCCCAACATACAGATTTGGATAAAATTGAAGAGCAAGATGGACGACAACAACAACAACAAGAAAGAAAAAGTAAATCTGAGTCTTATTATCCAAAGTATAATTATAATGAAAAAGAAGTAGTGATAGCAAGAGTAGCAATAATGGGCAATACCTATGCTAAAATAAAAGGAAATAAAGATGTACTTTCAGTTAATTTCCCAGTAGGTGCAAATAAAATAGTAAGATTTGCTACTTCCGATGAAATAATGTTTGCTCTTGGAATTCCTGAAATGGAAAATCCAATACCTGTTGGATTTATAAAAACTACAAATGGATTAAAAGTTCCAGTATCTTTGGATTTATCCTATATTGTCGGACCTGATACTGCTCATATAAACGCTTCAGGAATTTCTGGGAATAAAAAAACTAGCTATCTTTTATTTCTTTTATTTTCTGCTTATCAGACTATTAAAAAATCACAAGATATTTCATTAATTATTTTCAATACAAAAGAAAAAGATCTACTTCATTTACATAAAATACAAGAAAAAATTAACATTCAAATTAAAGAAGATTATAAGTTAATTGACTTAAAAGTAGAGCCATTTGAAAATGTAACTTATTTTCTTCCAAGAGGAAAGGATGGAAAACCAAATTCACTCTATATTCCTAAAAATTATAAAACATTCTCTTTTGAGCTAAAAGATATATACGATCGGTTGGATCTATTATTTTCTGAAGCATACGATCAACGTTATAATCTCTCTTCGATAATTGATTATATCTCTGAATTATGGCCAATTACTGATAGTTCTGGAAAGGAAATTCAAAATTGGACTGACTTAGGTGAATTTATAGGATATCCCGACTTCATAGTAAGTCATAAATCGTCACTTCTTAGATTTTTAGGACAATTACAAAGGTTTAGAAAATCACCTATGTTTATAGATAAAAAAATTACCAGTTTCTATCTTGGAAAAGAAATAAAAAAAATTAAAGCTGGTGAAGTCTTTGTAGTAGATATTGCTAAAATCTCTTCTTTAGAAGAACAAGCATTTATTGTAGGTGATGTAATGAAAAGTATTGATGAGATGTATTCTGCAAGACATGATGACTTGGAAGATGATAATGAAAATAACTCTTTAAATCGAAAAATAAAAAAATTTCAAAATAAAAAGAAACCTCAGTATATATTGATATTTATAGATGAAATTAATAGATTTATTCCTAAAACACTTCGAGAAAGAATGGATGTAATTCCTGAACAGATTATGAAAACAGTCATAGCAGGAAGATCTCGAGGGACAGTTTTATTCTCTGCTCAACAATTTAAAAGTCAAACTGATTCGAGATTTCAAGAAAATATAGGATTACATGTTACGGCTAAAGTTGGAAGATCAGAATTATCTAAGGAGCCCTATTCTATCATTGATGAAACTACTAAAACAAATATTGTCAGATTGAATAAAGGAGAAATGGTAATGGTTCATTCTGCATTTAGACATCCCATAAAAATTATGTTTCCTGGTAATATATTTCCTCGTTAAAAATATTATATTTTTGTTGTTCAATTTAAAATACTGTATTTTTAAAATTTTAGTAAACATATATATTATATTGCTATCAGCATTTAATTTTTTTTATTAATTATGTTAGTCATTTAGGTTATAAATTAACAAAATTTAAAAAATAAATATATGTATTATTATAATATAAAAAAACGATAAGTAAACTATGATAATATTATTATATTCTAAATTAAATTTTATACTATTAAATTAGATAGATATAAATAGACAATTAAATTGAATTAAATTTATTATAAAACTTTTTTTTATTGTTTTTATTATGATAATAACTACATTGATTTATATATATAAAAAATTCATTGTAGTGATATTTCATTATCAAAGTTTTTTGATATATATTTTAGTAAATGTTACTTTGATATAATTAAGAAAGTAAAATTAGTAAATAACTGCAATTACAATATTATCGTTATCAATCATTATTTTTTCTCCTGTTGTAAATAGAATTAGTAATAATGATTATAAATTATTTTGTTGAAAAATTAATAAGAGTAATCCAGAAGATCTTGATATCCCAGAAGAAGCAATAGTAAAACCAGAAGACGAAAGGCCTGTTAAAAGAGAAGTTTTACCAGAAGGTCCCAGCAAAGACGAAGCTGAATATGAAAATTTGAATCAAGCTGATTTTGATAGTGATGGTGACGATAATCCTGATTGGGATCCTGCGGTCTAAAACGATATCGTAGAAATTAATTAAAAAAATGGGGAATCTAGCATTACGAAGATATTAAATGTG